>JAYTAT010000252.1:0-4868 GCA_043737315.1 Archangium sp. | reverse complement strand
AGCGCATCTTCATCAGAAAATCCTCCGAAGCACGTCGATGACGAGCCAGACGCCCGCACTGGCACCCAGCGCCACCGCGATCGTCAGGGGCGAGAGCCCGTTCTGCTTGTCATCGTCTCCGGGTTTCTTCATGGCGCTTGGCTACTTCTTGATCCTCGTGTCTTTCGAGGAGATGTCGGCGTCGCTCTCGGCACCGCCCGGCGCGCCGTCTTTGCCGTACGACATCACGACCGGCTTGCCGCCCTCGTTCAGGTACACGTATTCGTGGTCCCACGGGTCGACGGGCATCTTGTCGAGGATCTGCGCGTCGACGACCGCCTTGAGGCCGCCGCCGGTGTCCGGGTAGTTGCCCTTCTTGGCGTAGAACGTCTTCAGCGCGTTGCTGATGTTCGCGATGTCGAGGTACGCGCGATCGACCTTGGCCTGATCGAGCTGGGGAATGACGGCGATACCAACCGCGGCCATCAGCAGCGACAGGATGGTGATGACGACGATGATCTCGATGAGCGTCATGCCGCGTGCAGAGCGGCGGCGACGGGCGAGCTGACGGGTGAGGCTGAGGGGGTTCATGGTGCTGCTTCCTTTCAGACGTACAAAACGAGGGCCGCGAAGACGAGCGAGGCGGCCAGTGTGAGCAGGGCGAACGTGACGCCTCGCTGAATCAACAAGTCATGCTTTTGAACAACCGGAGCGTGCATGGAAGTCCTCACCGCACCATCGAGTTCATCTGCAGAATGGGCATCAGAATGGAGAAAGCGACGAACGCGATCACCGCACCCATCATCACGATCATCATCGGCTCGAGCAGGGCCGTGAGCGCGCCGATGCGCACGTTGACGCTCGACTCATAACTTTCCGCGACGTTGAGCAGCATGTCTTCGAGCTGGCCCGAGCGCTCTCCGATGCCGACCATGTGGTAGACGAGCGGCGGAAATTCGCCCGACTTCTTGAGTGGCGCCGCGATGCTCTCACCTTCACGAATCGCGTCACGGGCCGTGTCGACCACCGCCGACATCGTGCTGTTGGTGATCACGTTCTTCACGATGTCGAGCGCGGTGAGCAGCGGCACGCCCGACTTGAGCAGCGTGGCCAGGGTGCGCGTGAAGCGGGCCACCGAGAGGTGGCGCACCAGCGGGCCGAACACGGGAATCTTCAAGACCAGGCGATCCCACACCGGCTTGCCCTTCTCAGAGCCCGTCCACTTGTAGAGACCGATCGCGCTGGCGATGAGCGTCGGCACCACCACGAACCAATAGTTCTGCAGGAAGTTCGAGCTCCAGATGAGCAGCTTGGTGGTCCACGGCAGGTTGACCTTCATGTCGTCGAAGATCTTCGTCACCTTCGGCACCACCACCGTCATCAGCATGATCAGCACGCCGCCGCCGATGACCAACATGATGGCGGGGTAGATCATCGTGCCGACGATCTTCTGCTTGAGCCGGGCCTGGCCTTCGGTGAACTCGGCCAGACGCAGCAGCACCGAGTCGAGCGCACCCGAGCTCTCACCTGCGCGAATCATGTTCACGAACAGCGGGCCGAACACCTTCACGTGCGTGTTGAGCGCGTCACCCAGCGAGCTGCCTTCATTCACCCGCTGCTTCACGTCGGAAAGAATGCGCTTGAGCTTTTCCTTCTCGACCTGATCGACCATCGCCGCGAGCGACTCGACCAGCGAGACGCCCGCCTTGAGCAGGGTGGCCAGCTGGCGCGTCATCACGGCGATGTCCTCGGTGCTGACGCTGCCGCCGCTCAGCTTGAAGTTGACCTCGGTGCTGCCCAACGAGGTGGCCTTCGCTTTGCCGCCCGGCTTGAGCGCACCTTCGGCCCGCCCCAGCACGTCGGTGAGGAAGACGCCGTCTTTGCGCAACACCGCACGCAACGTCTTGGGGCTCTCGGCTTCCTTGAGGCCCTCGACGTTCTTTCCTGCGGCGCTGAGGCCTCTGTATTCGAAGACAGGCATGGCGGCTTAGAGGTCCTCCTGGGTGACCGAAAGAATCTCAGCGATGGTGGTTTCTCCGCGCGCGACCTTGAGTGCGCCGTCGTCGAGCAGGGCGAGCATGCCCTTTTCCATCGCCTTCTTCTTGATCGTGCCCGAGTCGACGTTCTTCAAGACCAGCTGGCGAATGTCGTCGTCGAGCACGAGCAGCTCGTAGATGCCGGTGCGGCCGCGGTAACCCACCCGGCTGCAGGTGGTGCAGCCTCGCGCGCTGGCCCGGTACACCTTGCCTCCGCCAAACGCGCGGAAGCGATCCATGCTCATGCCCAGCTTGGCGACCTCTTCTTCACTGGGCAGGTACTCCTCGCGGCACTCCTTGCACACGCGGCGCACCAGGCGCTGAGCCATCACCGCCATCAGCGAGCTCGACACCAGGAAGGGCTCGACGCCCATCTCCACCAGGCGCGTGACGGCGCCGGCTGAGTCGTTGGTGTGCACCGTGGAGAACACGAGGTGACCCGTGAGCGAGGCTTCGATGGCGATCTGCGCCGTCTCTTTGTCGCGGATTTCACCGACCATGATGATGTCGGGGTCTTGCCGGAGAAAGGCGCGCAGGCCGCTCGCGAAGGTCAGCCCAATCTTCGGGTTGAGCGGCATCTGGTTGATGCCCTTCAACTGGTATTCGACCGGGTCTTCGACGGTGAGAATCTTCACCTCAGGCGTGTTGATGCGCGTCAGCGCCCCGTAGAGCGTGGTGGTCTTGCCCGAGCCCGTGGGGCCGGTGACCAGGACGATGCCATGAGATCTTCGGATCAACTCGTCGAGCTGCGCCAGGATCGTGGAGTTCATCCCGATCTCGGCCAGGTCGAGCAGGGTGGCGCTCTTGTCGAGCAGACGCATGACGATGCTCTCGCCGTGCACCGTGGGGATGGTGGAGACACGAATGTCGATGTCGCGGCCGGCCAGCTTGATCTTGATGCGGCCGTCTTGCGGCAGGCGCTTCTCGGCGATGTTGAGCTGCGCCATGATCTTCACGCGGCTCAAGATCGAGTTCTGGTAGCGCTTGGGCGGCTTGATGACGTTCTGCAGCACGCCGTCGATGCGAAAGCGCACCGCCAGCTCGCGCTCCATCGGCTCGATGTGAATGTCAGAGGCCCGCTCTTTCGCCGCGCGGAACAGCAGCGAGTTGACCAGGCGGATGATCGGGGCTTCGTCGCCGGTGTCGAGAAGGTCCTGCTCCGACTCGAGCACCTGCTCGGCGGCGTCGAGATCCTGCGCCTCCATCTCGCCGACGACCTGCTCTGCCTCGTTGACCGAGCGGTCGTAGACCGAGTTGATGGCGTCGATGATGGTGCTGCCGCGCGCGACCTTCGCGAGCACCTCACCGTCCAACATGATGCGGGCGTGGTCGACCACCGCGGTATCGAGGGGGTCGGCCACCGCGATGGCGATGAACTCACCCTCGCGCTTGAGCGGAATGAACTTCGCCTGCTTGGCGAAGTTGATCGGCACCTTCTTCACCAGTTCGGGGTCGACGTCGTCGAAGCCGATCACGTCGACGTATTCGAGGTCGAGCTGCGCGGCGAGCGCGCGCGTCACCTGCTCGTCGGTCACCGTCTTGAGGCCGATCAACACCTCACCGAGGCGGCCGCCTTTTTCGAGCTGCGCGGCCAGCGCTTCGTCGAGCTTCTCGCGGGCCAGCCCGAAGTTGGCCACCAGGATCTCGCCCAGCGGGCGGCCGAAGAGATACGCGGGCCCGTGCGTCACGACGTGCGTGAGCTCGGTCACCGTACTCTCTCGAATGTCGCCCGCGACGTTCATCAGTTGATCTCCGGCGGCTGCACTTTCAGCGTTTCAGGGTTCGGCTCTTTGACCGGCACAGGCGTGGTGCCTCCTTCTGCCGGCGGCGTCATCACCGGATTGGCGGGGGTGACCGGCTGAATCAGCTTCTCGGCGCCCGTGCCGGGGCCGCCGTTCTCGAGGCGGTTCATCTCTCTGTTGATGATCTGCCCCATGCGCGCCATCGGGCCCGACTTGCGCTGAAAGTCGATCGCCACGTCGTAGCTCGTCGACGCACCGTAGAACTGTTCGACGAACTCCTGACGCTCCTTCATCTTCCGCTCGAAGATGCGGCGGAAGTCGCTCGACTCCCGAATGATGTAGGGCGTCAGAAAGAGCAGCAGGTTGGTCTTCACCTTCTTGCGCGTCTGCTGGCGGAACAGGTTTCCCAGCAGGGGAATGTCGCCGAGGATCGGGGTCTTCGAGACCGACTCCACGATGCGGTCCTGCATGATGCCGCCGATCACCACGGTCTCCTGATCCTTGGCGATCACCGTGGTCTTGGCGCTGCGCTTCGAGGTGGTGGGCCCCAGCACCGGGTCTGACGAGGCGATCTCTTCGATCTGCTCGTTGATGACCAGGCGCACGTAGTCGCTGTCGTTGATCTGCGGCTTGATGGTGAGCTTCAGGTCGACGTTCTGCCGCTGAATGGCGCCCACCGGCCCGCCGCCCAGACCTCCGCCCAGACCACCCAGGCCGCCCAGACCACCCAGGCCGCCCAGCGCGCCGCCCAGCCCTGGTTGACCCGCCAGGCCGGCGAGGCCTCCGAGCCCGCCCAGGCCACCAGCCGAAAAGCCCGACTGAAAGGGCACGTTCTGGCCCACGGTGATCTCCGCTTCTTCGTTGTCGGTGGTCAAGATGTGCGGCGTCGAGAGCACGTTGACGTCGCTCGACCTCTGCAGCGCGTTGATCACGAGCCCGAACGCGGGGATCGGCGTGCCACCGATGTTGAGGTTGGGAACCGTGGGGCCTTGCAACCCCGCGAGGAAGCCGCTCATGCCCAGCAGGCTGGCGAGGTTGAGCGAGGGCGGCACCGAGCCGCTGTACTTGGTGCCGAACAACACGGGCATCGTGCCGCCCTGGCCGTCGGGCA
>JAYTAT010000251.1:0-4870 GCA_043737315.1 Archangium sp. | reverse complement strand
GCCGTGCGCGTACGACGACGTGGCCGCTTTCGTCTGGCCGATCGCCGAGCGAAACACGGCGGCCATCATCGAAAAGCTGGTCGCCGAAGGCCGAGTCGAGAGCCGCACTCTCCCTGGGGGGGCGAGGGCGTTCGTCATCTCGGCGAAGGAATGACCACAGGCGAAAGAACACACCGGCCCGCCCTGCAAACCGCCACGCCATCCTCCGGCCGCTGACACGCCGGACAAGAGGGGGCCTGAGGAGGAAGCGTCGGCCCACCGGTGGAAAGCCCAAAATCCGGCCTGGCCTTCTTCTCCGCCGGCTTCTTCTTCAACGGCACCACCGCATCGACCGGCACCGCGCGCGACGCCGGGCAACACCCGCAGGGGCTCTGCAAACACGCTGCGCCCGGCGATGGCGTGGTCACCACGCGGCACTCACCGTCGGCCCGGCACTCGGCGGGCGAGTCCACCTTCTGCGTCGCCACGCATTGCCCCGAGCGGCACACCGCAGCGAACGAAGCGGGATCCAGCGGAGCCGCACATCGCACCGCCGCGCAGTCAGGCATCTCGCAATCCACCATCGCGCAGTGATCGTTTTCTTTCGTTCCACGAGGCACCGCGTGCGGCGGCCCCTTGCAGCACGAACCGCAGCACCCCTGAAACGTGCTCAACACACAGTCGGTGTCGGCCCGGCACTGCGAAGGCGGCGGGCGCCGCGGTGCGACGTCAGCGAGCAGACTCAGCGTCACGAGCGTGAGGAGCATGCGCCGGAGTGTGCCTGAACTGGCCCTCGAGAGTCTGAAGCACCCGCTTCATGTCGAGGCTGATGGTGTGGAAGTGCCGCCGCGTGAGCGAGAGCGCCTGCAGCGCGCGATCTGTCTCTTCCATGACCGCATGCTCCAGCCGGCACCCTGCCGTGCTCGAGTCGAGCTTCGGCTTGATGTCCCAGCCTGCGTCCGCGGCGATCTGCTCGGCGACGAACAAGACCGCGACGTGAGGGTGCGCAAGGCCACCCCGCATCAGGGAATGATGATGCTTCACCACGAGCGTCAACGCGGCCGGGAGCCCCCACGACTCGAGCACCACCTCTGAGAACCGCTCGTGCATCGTCTCGGCGACGAGCCATGCTTCTGGAGTCACCTTCAAGGGCTGGTGCGAGCGCTTCAAGTACTCTGAGACGCCGATCAGGCTGACCGAGAGCCCCACGTCGTGGAGCAGCCCCACCATGAACGCGTTCTCAGCCTCGAGGGCCGTGTTGCGCGCTACGAAACGGCTGATCCACGCGACGGCGCTGCTGTGCCGACGGATGGATTCGAGCGTGGCGTTGAAGCCGTCGGCGTGAATCACCGTCAACTGCATCGCCGCTTCCATCACCACGTCTCGAGCCAACGCGAGGCCCATGCGGCTGAGCGCCTGCTTGAGCGTCACGCAGGGCGACGACGAGGCGTAGAGCGCCGAGTTCGCCAACCGCAAGACGCGCCCTGACAACAATGGATCGCGCTCGAGCACCACCGTGAGCTCTTCGATCTTCACCATCGGCTTGCGCGAGACCTCGATGATCTCGAGCACCACCGACGGCGGCCTGGGCAGGTCGATCGGGGGCGAAGCCAAAAACGCCTCGAGCCAGCTCATCAACCGTTTCTGCTCTGCGCTCAGTTCTTGCGCCCCTGCGGGAACGCTCTGCACTCCATTTCCGTCGCTCACGACTTGCGCGGCACTCATGCAGAGCAGACTTGCAAGGCCTGTGCGACCAAACCGGGCAGTCAACCCTGAGCTGTGCCAGCCTCTGAACCACTTGATGCCGCGTTTTGCCGTCACGGTCGTGCTCAGTGCCTTCTTATTGTTTCTGGTTCAGCCGCTGGTCGGCAAGGTCGTGTTGCCGTGGTTTGGCGGCGCGCCCGCCGTGTGGACCACCTGCCTCCTCTTTTTTCAGCTCGTCCTTCTAGGGGGCTACGCGTGGTCGCATCTGGTCGTGCGCCGGCTCGAGGGCGCGTGGCAGCGTCGCGCGCACGTGTTGCTGCTGGGGTGCGCAGTGCTTGCGCTGCTGATCACCACGCTCTCCTGGGGCACGCCGCTCGTTCCCGATTCGACACTCCGCCCTCAGGCCAGTGACGCGCCGACGTTGAAGCTGTTGATGCTCCTTTTTCTCAGCGTGGGGCTGCCGTACTTTGCGTTGTCTTCCACCGGGCCGTTGTTGCAGACGTGGGTCTCTCAGAAAGTGCCCGCGGTCACGGCGATGCGGCTGTACTCGGTGTCGAACTTCGGGTCGCTGGTGGGGCTGCTCGCGTTCCCGATCCTCTTCGAGCCCTTCTGGCCGCTGCGTTCGCTCGCGTGGGCGTGGGCTGCGGGCTTCACGCTCTTCGCGGTGCTCTGCGCCAGCCTCGCGTGGCGCGCCCCGGTCGTTCCGCGAGACTCCGCGAAGGAATCGAGGCTCGAGCCGCGCACGGTCGCCCGATGGATCGTGTTCGCCGCGTTGCCGTCAGCGCTGCTGCTGGCGATGACCAGTCACCTCACGCAAGACGTCGCGCCCATTCCATTTCTCTGGGTGCTCCCGCTGGTGATCTATCTGGCGAGCTTCGTCATCACCTTCGACAGCGACCGCTGGTACGGCCGCGGGTGGGCGTTGTCTGTACTGGGCTCGATGGGGCTCTTCGTGGCGGGGCTGCTCCTGTCTTCAATCGAGCCTTCGGCCCTCGTGCAGCTGGTGGGCTACCTGGGGTTCCTCGCGATCGGCTGCGTGGTGGCACACGGCGAACTGGTGCGGCTGCGGCCCCCGGCAGAACACCTGACGGCCTTTTATCTGGCGGTTTCGGTGGGCGGCGCGCTCGGTGGTTTCCTGGTGGCCGTGGTCGCCCCTCGGCTGCTGCGAGATTTCTTCGAGCTGCCCATCGTCGCCGGGCTCCTCGTGCTCGCCGTTGCCATCAATCTGCTGCGAAGCGAGCAGGGGCCCGCTGGCCGGCGCTTCTTTCCGGTCGCGGTGGGGCTGGTCATCTTGTTCGGCTGGAGCATCAAGTTGCGCGGGCTCAACGTGCTCGAGACCCGCCGTGATTTTTTCGGCGTGCTCCGGGTCGAGCGTGATTCCCGGGGTTTGGTGATGAGGAACGGCCGCGTGCTGCACGGCGCTCAGCTCGCCGATCCCACGAGGCGTCGATTGGCCACCACCTACTACGCACCCGCAAGTGGAGTGGGGCGGCTGCTGCAGTCGAAGTCACGGCCCCTGCGAGTCGGCGCCATCGGGCTCGGCGTGGGCACGCTCGCCGCCTACGCGAAACCCGGCGATGTCTTCCGTTTCTACGAGATCAGCCCCACGGTCGTCGCGCTCGCCGAGGGCGGTTACTTCACCTGGCTCTCCGGCGCACCGTCCCCGCCCGAGGTGGTGATCGGTGACGCGCGCACTTCGCTCGAGCGCGAAGCACCCAATCGGTACGACGTGCTCGTAGTGGATGCCTTCAGCGGCGACTCGGTGCCCACGCACCTGCTGACCCTGGAAGCGTTTGAGCTCTACCAGTCACACCTTGCGTCCGATGCTTCGGTGCTCGCGCTGCACGTGTCGAATCGCTACCTGAACCTCTTACCCGTGGTGGCGCGTCTGGCCCGCGAGCAGGGGCTCCACTCGTTGGTGGTCGACATCGACACGGGGCGACACGAAGACTGGGCGTTGAGCTCGTTGTGGGTACTGCTCTCGAAGGATCCCGCCTCGTTGAAGCTCGACGTTCCCGCAGGCGACGCGTCGACCCTCGCCGCCGTCAGCGAAGGCCCGTTGTGGACCGACGACTTCACGTCGCTTTGGGGCCTTGTCGTCTGGTGACGCGCCGGTGCCAGGTCTGCGGTTTGCCCCCCTGGGCGCGCAGTGGCAGGGCGATGACCAGTGAGGCGAGAAGAAGAATGCGGGCCGTGAAGGTCCTGAGGCCTCATTCAGCTACCGAAAGTCGAAAATAGAATCGAGCTTTCACGGTCCTGTCGTCGATGCCCGCGTGTTAGTTCACGACCATGTCGGAAGCCGGGTACCAGTCACTGCTCAGAGAAGTGCTGGAGAAGGGCAAGGAGCGCAAAGACCGCACCGGCGTGGGCACTCGCGGGCTCTTCGGCGGCCAGCTCCGTTTCGATCTGCGCAACTCGTTTCCGCTGCTCACCACCAAGAAGCTTCACGTCAAATCGATCATCCACGAGCTGCTCTGGTTCGTGCGCGGTGAGACGCACGTGGGCCCGTTGCAGCAGGCCGGCGTGACCATCTGGGACGAGTGGGCCACCGCCGGGCAGACGGCGCGTTTCGGCCGCAAGGCGGGCGATCTCGGCCCCGTGTACGGCCACCAGTGGCGCAACTACGGTGCGACGAAGAAGGCCGACGGCTCTTACGAACGCGACGGCGTCGATCAACTCGCCCGTCTGGTGCACGACCTGAAAGACAAGCCGTTCAGCCGCCGGCACATCGTCACGGGCTGGAATCCCAAAGAGGCTGACGAAGTCGCGCTCCCGCCCTGCCACACGCTCTTTCAATTCCACGTGCAGGATGGCGAAGTCTCCTGCCACCTCTACCAGCGCAGCGCCGACCTCTTTCTCGGCGTGCCCTTCAACATCGCCAGCTACGCGTTGCTCACCGTGATGGTCGCGCAGGCCACCGGCAACACGCCGGGCGACTTCGTGCACAGCTTTGGTGACGTGCACCTCTATTCGAACCACGTGGAGCAGGCGAAGGAGCAGCTCTCTCGCACCCCGCGGCCCTTCCCGACGTTGAAGGTGAACCCGGCGCGCAGCAGCCTCTTCGAGTTCCAGTTCGAAGACTTCACCTTCGAAGGCTACGACCCGCTGCCGGCGATCAAAGCGAGCGTCGCGGTGTGAGGCCGCTGGCGTTGATCGTGGCACTCGCGCGCAATCGCGGCATCGGGCT
>JAYTAT010000250.1:0-11856 GCA_043737315.1 Archangium sp. | reverse complement strand
TCGGGTTGTTCTTCTGGCTCACTGACCACCGCGCGCCCCGCGTTTCCCTGCCCGCCGGCACGGTGCAGAAAGGCGACAGCCTTGGGGAAGTTGCTGTTCCCGTACGGTGGCGCCCGAGGTCGCTCGAACGCGCCGAATGGCGCCCGTAGACGCCCTTGCCCGAACCCGAGGGGCCTGCGTGATACGGCCAACGCCCCTGATCCCCAACCCCCACGCAACTCGAGGCTGTTTGTTCGCAAGACGTCGACCTCCTGGCTTCGGGCGAGGACGGTAACGTGACGAATTGGCGACGCGCGCGGCAGGCGTACAGCCCCGTTTACGCTGGTCGCGAAGGTTTCATCACCGCGTCACATGAGCATCCTCGCGACGAAGCGAGAGGCCTGCGCGGGATGAGCACCGCGCAAGGCACCCCAAACACCACCCTCTTCAAGGCCGCTTGATGCCCAGCAACAACCCATCGGGCGTGGGAATGCAAACCGTGTCGAAGTGCGCCTTCGCTTCCTCATGAAACCGCCGCATCGCCGCCGCACGAGGTGAATCCTCGAGCAGTTGGTTGAACAAGAACACGTTGTCGCCGATCAACAGCCCGCCCGGCCGCACGTGTTGCGCGGCCCAGCGCCCGTACTGGTCGTAGCTCTCCTTATCGGCGTCGATGAAGATGGCGCAGAACGGCCCCTTTGATTCAAGCGAAGGCAACACGTCGACCCCGCGCCCGACGTGCACGGTGACGCGCTTGCTCTCGCCCGCCTTTTCGATGACCTCACGCGCGACCTCTGCGTGCTGCGCATCGAATTCGATGGTGTGCACCTCACCATCGGCCGGCAAGGCCCGCGCGAGCCGCAGCGCCGAGAACCCCGCCAACGTACCGACTTCGACCACCTTGCGCGCACCCGCCAGCCGCAGCAGCAACTCGGTCAACCGCGCCTCTGACGCAGCGAGCTGAATGGCCGGCATGCCGTGTTTGGCGGGCGCATCGAACGCCTGCTGCAGCGCGGGATCATGCGGTGCGTGCACCTGCGTGGTCCAGTCGAGCAGGGCCTGCGTGAAGTAGACGAGCCCCGAGCGCGAGTCATTGTCAGCCATGCGTCTGTCTTAACCGCCGAAACCCTTTGTCGTGCACGCTGTCTTGGGCCGCATGGCTGGTGGAATGGATTGAGGTGGCAGCTCCAAGGGCGGGAAGAAGCCGCTCGACGCGATGATCAACCTCGTGCCGTTCATCGACTTGATGGCGGTCACCGTCGTGTTTCTGATCACGACCGCCGTGTGGGCCCAGCTGGGGAGGCTGCAGGTCTCGCAGTCAGGCCAGAGCCAGGGGGAAGAGGGCACGGCGCCACCGCTCATGCCCATCACGCTGCTGATCACCGACAAGGAACTCAAGCTCACCGTCGGTGGCTCGCAGTTCGACGCGATGCCCATCACGCGCGATGACCATCAGCGAATCGACACCACCAGGCTCATTCTCGATCGGAAGGACCTCAAGGCCCAGCAGCCCGATCAAGCCGCCATCACGCTCTCCACGGAAGACAGCGTGAAGTACGAAGACCTCGTTCGGTTGATCGACACGGTGGTGAAAGACGGGGCCGACCCGCTCTTTCCGTCGGTCTCCAGCTTACCTGCGAGTTGATCAGCTCTCGCCGCGCTGCGCCCGCCAGGCCCGCCCGAAGAAGAACTGAAAGGGCACGTGAATGCGGTCGGCCCACGAGCTCTCGTCGTGCAGCCCCTCGGGGAAGCTGAACTGCAGCAGATCGACCCCCAGCCGGAAGCCGCGGCTGATCAGCAGGTCGCGCATCGCGTTGGTGGCGTCGTAGTTGTCACGCGGCCAGCCGCTGTCCAGGTAGACGAGCAGCTTGCGCCGTGACTGCGAGGCGATGCGCTCGAACAAGTCATCCATGCGCCCGAAGGTGCTCGACAGGCACGCCACGCGGCCGAACACCTCGGGGTGCTCCCAGGCCACGTGCAGCGCGGCCACGCCACCCAATGACGAGCCCATCACCACCGAGTCTTCCGGCGAGATGCGCGTGCGCAGGTGGTGATCGACCATCGGCTTGAGCCGGTTCACCAGGAAGCGCCCGTACGCCCCGTACCCAGGGCTCGTGTAGTCGCGCATGCGGTCGGCCGGAGAGACGCCCACCACGATCGCCTTTCGCAGCGCGTTCATTTGATCCAGCCGATCCATCGTCTCGTCGACGTGCCACTCGTTTCCCTGGAACGCCTCGTCGGGGAAGAACAGGTTCTGGCCGTCTTGCATGTAGAGCACGGGGAACCTGCGCAGCGTGTTCTCGTCGTAACCGGGCGGGTGGTAGATGCGAATGGCGCGGCGCTGGCCTTCGAAGTCGACCTGCAACACGTCGGACACCTTGCCGCGCGCGTCACCGAAGAAGTACGGCCACAACCCGCGATCAGCCTCGTGCGCCGTCAGCACGTAGTTGGGCCCCTTCGCCCAGGTCAGCTTGCCGTCGGCCCTCAGGCAGGGCTTGAGCTCCAGCGTGTGCGAGGTCACCTCGAGGTCGAAGAATGCCTCGGTCGGGGTGGTCTTCTGAGGCGCTACATCACGATCCCAGTCGAGTGCGGTGCGCAGCACCAACCGCTGGCCCGCCTGCAGCGGGTACGTCACGCAGATTCGCATCGGCCGTCTCTCTATCCCGGGGATGTCGGCTCGTCTGCGCTCCGTCACTGTGGGGCGTCACCCCCTGAGGTACGCCCGTGACCATTTCGTGCCATAAGGCCGGCTCTTTGGGGAAAGCGGCTGGCTTCCCCCGACCCGCGGCTGAGCAGGAGTTCTCGAGATGATGACCAAATCAAAGCTGATGGTGATGGGCGTAATCCTCGTGGCGGCGCAGGCGTGCGAAAACTGCCGGCCCGTCGTTTCGTCGAACAACAAGGGCGAAACACGCATCATCTATACGGGCGCCGACGGCGTACAGCTGACGGGCGACGACGGCATCTACGACTTCGGCACGGTCTCGATGGGGAAGACCGTCAGCCAGAAGCTGGTCGTGCAGAACGGCGGCCTGGGCAATCTGGTCATCCAGACCTTCTCCAAGACCAGCGGCAACAACGCGAAGGTCGGCAGCCAGGTCGACGAGCCGAACCCTGTCTTCACCATCGCGTTCCAGGGCGAGACCACCGTGCGGGCCGGCGAGACGGTTGAGTTCAACATCGACTTCGTACCGCCCGTGGTCGACGGCGTGCCGCAAGTGATTCACCAGACCGTGCTCTCGATGGCCTCGGCCAACACCGAGCTCGGTAAGGAGAAAGCGAGCATCACCTTGAAGGGCATCGCGGTCTCCGGCGAGTGTGACCTGCCCGCGGTGATCGACTTCGGCGCCGTCGCGCGCGGCGACACCTTCAACGTCGAGTACAACTTCGTCAACCAGCGCCCCATCGAGACCCGCGGCTACCTCGGCGCCGTCGAGTCGGCCCAGGGCGACGGCATCTTCGTCATCTCTGCCGACTCGCCCCGCGGTGAGTTCCTCATCGGCGGTGGCCGCACCAAGCGGGCCACCATCGCCTTCAAGCCCACCGAGGCCCGCGAATACGCGGCCACCGTGCGCATGCGCCGCGCCGAAGGGTGCCCCGAGAAGCCGGTGCGCCTCATCGGCACGGGCGTGGCCGCAGTGCTCTCGTGGACGCCCGCCACCCTCGACTTCGGCTACGCGCCCCCCGGCACCACCATTCCCGGCAGCATCGTCTTCAGCAACCTCGCGCTCACCCCGGTGACGCTCGCGATGATCCAGCCCCGCGAAGGCGGCAACCCCAGCACCGTGTTCAAGGTGACCGAGGCACAGTCGACCACCGAGCTCACCACCCTCACCATCCCCGGTGGCGTGCGTGACATGGCCGGCGTCATCGCGCCCGGCTCGGCCACCTTGAAGCTCAGCTTCAAGCCCCTGGTGCTCGGCCCCCGCGCAGGCACGGTGGTCGCCACCACCATGCTCTCCAGCCAGCCGATGATCAGCGTCAACCTTCGCGGCGTGGGCGGTGGCCCCGACATCGACGCGCGCCCGGCGCCCACCATGGCCTTTGGCCGCATCGCCTATTTTGCCCAGGCGAACCCCGCCACCTTCGCCACCCGCAAGCTCACCGTGCAGAACGTGGGCACAAGGCCTACGCCCGTCGACGCGCGCGCGAACCTGAAGCTGGGTCAGTCTGACGGTGCGGGCGGCTTCATGCGCCCGTACTGGGAAGTCACCGCGATGGCCGGCTCGTCGCTCGATGAGATCTGTCTGGGCCTCTTTGATGCCGCCAACAACACGTGCACGAACGACCTGCCCACGGCGGGCGCGGGCCGCTACGACCCCGCCATCGGGCTCGAGGCCGGAGCCGGCACCAGCCTGCTCGAGATCCCCGTGCGCATCACGCCCAACGGTCTGGGCATGCGCTCCTTCGAAGTGAAGATCTTCTCGAACGATCCCGATGAGGCCATCACCACCATCACGGTCACGGCGAACTCGGTGATGTTGCCCCCCTGCAACGTGGAGATCACCCCCCTCGCGCTGGCCTTCGGCATCGTCTCGCCTCCGCAGATCAAAGATCTGGGCTTCACCGTGCGCAACCGCCTCACCGGGCCCAACGACCTCTGCCTGATGAGCAACCTGCAGCTGCTGCCCGAGACCGGCACGCCCACCGGCATGCCCGCGGTGTTCTCGTTGCCCGGCGGCGCGGTCAACGAGCTCGAGCTGATGCCTGGTGAGACCAGACAGGTGATGGTGCGCGCGTGGCCCCAGGGCATGTTGCCCCCGGTGCCTGCGCAGGTGGTGGGCCGGGTGTCGTTCAACCTCGCAGACCCCGTTTCGCCGCAGCGCGAGGTGGCGCTCACCGCGACCATCGCGAACAGCTGCCTGACCATCTCGCCCAGCACCCTCGACTTCGGCGTGGTGAAGAAGGACTGCAACTCGCCCGACCGCAGCTTCCAGATCTACAACTCCTGCACCACCGAGGTGATGATCAACTCGTCGTCGATGGGCGCGGCGGCAGGGGAAGGCCCCGGCGGCCCGAACTGCATGGGCGCCGTATCGTGCCCTGAGTTCTTCGTGGTCTCCAGCATCGCGGGCGGTACACGGGTCAGCCCGGGCGCCTCGACCCCTGTCACCTTCGCGCTCAAGTACCGGCCCATCAACTACGGCCCTGACACCGGCGCCTTCGTCATCAACGTCACCCAGGCGGGCCAGTCGCTGAACTACGTGGTGGCGCTGCAGGGCCGGGGCGACACGCTGGGCCTCAACACCGACACCTTCCGCCAGGACACCAAGCCCAAGGCCGACATCCTGCTGGTCATCGACGACTCCTGCTCGATGCAGGACAAGACCATGGCGCTCGCCTCGAACATGTCGGCGTTCCTTCAGTACGCCACCAGCAACCAGGTCGACTTCCAGCTGGCCGTCACCAACACCGAGCTGACCGACAGCGACCGCGGCACCTTCTACACCTCGACGGGTGGCCACCGCATTCTGCGGCCCACCACGCCCAACCTCGCGGCCGAGTTCGCCAGCCTGGTGAGCGTGCCCCTGCCGGGCGCCTCAGAGTCGTGCATGGAGCCAGCGACACGTGCGTTGACCGCCCCTTACATCACCGACCCTGCACGCAACGCGGGCTTCTTACGGCAGGAGGCCGTGCTTGCCGTGGTGTGCGTCACCGACGCGCGAGATCAGGCACCGCAGGCGCCGGTGTTCTATTTGAATCAGCTCCTCAACATCAAAGGCGCGCAGCGCGCCGGGTCTTTCACCTACAACGTGATTGGCCCGTTCCTGCCTTCGGCGCCTTCGGGCTGCGCCTACGACGACCCGAACGACGGCCGACATGAATTCATGGTCTCGCAGACCAACGGCGTGAAGGAAGAGATCTGCACGCAGAACTGGGCGCTGGCGCTCGAGCGCATCGGCAAGGGCGCTTTTGGTTACCGCACCAACTTCTTTCTCACTTCGCGGCCCGACCTCGCGGCGGCCACCGGCATTCAGGTGTTCATCGACGGCGTACGGATTCTCGAGGTCGACCCTGACCCGAACCTGATGTCGCGCATCTGGGCGTACGACGCGACGAACAACTCGGTGAACTTCGAGCCGCTCTACGTGCCCGAGCCCGGCAAGACGTTGACCATCACGTACCAGACCGCCTGCATCCCCTGAGCGCTGGACGTCTCACCCGGCTGGCCAACCACTGGAACGCCCTCTCGCATGACGCGAGATGGGCGGTGTTGTCGGCTGCCGACCGCAAGGGCAACCGCTGGGACGACGAGGCCTTCTGGGCCACCGGCGCCGCTGACGTGTCAGGTGCGCTCGCGGAGTGCGCGCCGTACGGTCTCGAGTGCGGCCGGGCGCTCGACTTCGGGTGCGGGGTCGGGCGGCTGAGCCGGGCGCTCAGTCCACACTTCCGTCAGGTCGACGGCGTCGACGTCTCGGCCGGCATGGTGGATCTCGCGCGGCAAAGCCCGTTTTTGAACACCACCTTTCATGAAAATCCGTACCCACACCTGAGGCTGTTCGGTGATGCGCACTTCGACTTTGCGCTCAGCGTGATGACCTTGCAGCACATGCCGCCGGGCCTGATGAAACAGTACGTGAGCGAGCTGGGCCGGGTGCTCAAGCCGGGTGCGTTGGCCTGGCTGCAGGTGCCTCACGCACCGGTGTCCCGTTTCTCTTCAGTGCGAGCTCGTACGGTGGCGCGGCGGTTGGTGTTCAAGGTGCCCTTCGCGCGTCGGCTCTGGAAGTGGCGCAAGGGTGAGCTGCCGCTCGAGATGTATGGCCTGCGGCGCGCGCGGGTGGAGCACCTGCTGCAGCGGGCCGGCTTCGAGGTGCTGCGGGTGGCGGTTGATCAGGCAGCCGGTGACGACTGGCACAGCTTTCACTACGTCGCGCGGCGTCGCTGAGTCGGTTCGGATTCGGGGCGGAGCGCGCGCCCTCAAGCGAGGACGACTACAGGCGACCCGCGAGCCAACGAACGATGTCCATCGCGGACACCACGCCGACGACGTGACCATCGGGGGTCACCACCGGCACCCGCTCGAGCCCGTGTTTCGCCATCAACTGCGTCACTTCAGCCACCGTCGCGCGCTGCGGCACGGTCACCATGTCGGTGATCATCGCGTCTTCCACTTCGAGTTCTTCGGCTTCACGCAGCCGGGCCAGCGCCGTGAGGAACACCACGCCGACGAGCACGCCATTGTCATCGACCACCGGCGCCGACGTGACGCCTGCTGAGTCAAGCGCCTCGAGCCCTTTGGAAATCTCGAGATCGCACTCGAGCGTTCTCAACTCTTCGCTGATCAAATCACCGCAGAGGTCATCCCCCATGTTCTTCTCCTCGTCGCGGTGATCAGCCGTGGCCTGGCGACGCGCCGAGCGCAAGCGGGTGATTTCGACGACAGGTTGAGCTTGCAGCATGAGAACCCCCGGGTTGCAGACGCGAGGCGATCAAACGCTCATGCGCCCCCCTTGTCATCCCGCTCCCGACTGAAAATTCGGTCAATCGGCCAGTTCGCCATTTCTGAAATCCGCTCCCGGTGAATGCCGTCACCGATGTTCCCTGTTTTTTTCGCGTCTCTGGCCTTGCGAAAGCAGCCCAACCGGCGGGGTGGTACCGTTGAGCTCCTGGTGCGCTCCCTTTCACTGCTCGTCTTCACGCTGGTCGTCGGCTGCGTCGCCACGCCCGGTGAGCCCACGTTGCGCGAGGTCGAGCCCACCGTGCTCGATGCACGACTGGGTGGAGCACTCGAGCTGCGAGGCCAGGGCTTTTTCCCGGCCGGCACCTTCGACTTCGATCGTCCAGAGCGCTCGAAGCTGAGCACGGTGGTGAGCGCCGAGCTGATTCAGGGCGCGCTGCACGTTGCGTTGTCTGACGTGACCCTGGTCGATTCGACCCGCGTCTCCGCCCAGGTGCCGGCGGGTCTCTCGCAAGGCGCGTGGGCGGTGCGCCTGATGACCCCGCGGGGTGTCGAGCTGACGCTGGAAGATGCGTTGCGGCTCGAAGAGATCGCCGATGCGGGTGACCCCGATGCGGGCGACCCCGACGCCGGTGACCCCGATGGAGGCGAAATCGATGGGGGCCCGCAGCCTTGCGCCACCCAGACCTTCCTCGATGACGATGGCGACGGCTTCGGCGTGGCGGACTCTGGTTCGATGCTCTGTGGACCTGGCCGCTCGCCCATCATCGGTGACTGCAATGACGTCGACTCGTTGACCTCGCCTGCGGGCCGCGAGATCTGCAACCAGCTCGATGATGATTGCGACGGCACGACCGATGAAGGCTGTGCAGATGCCGGCTTCGTGCGCCTGCGAGACGCCGGCCAGCTTGATTATTTCTCGGCCAGCGCGTTCGCGCCTCAGCGGCTGTGGATCGCCGGAGGCAATCGACTGCTGATGGTCGATGGCGATGCGGGGGAAATCGATGCCAGCAACAACTGCCCCAACAACATGAAGGCCGTGTGGGCCGACCCCACCGGGCGCGCGTTCGTCGGCGGAGGGAACAACGGCGTGGGAAGACTGGTGACGGCGACCCGCGCGGCCGGGTGTTCCAACAGTCAGCTCATACCCGAGCCGGTGGTGGGAATGACCGGCTTCTCCACGCCCGACGGCGGCGTGCGAATGGATGCGGTGTTGCGAGATGGGCGCCGCGCCTCGTGGGATGGCGTGGGGCCCGTGCAGGTCTTTGGCGGCAAGTTGCCCTCGGGCTTCGAGCTCCATGACGCGCACGGCTCTTCACCCGACGCGATGTACGCAGTGGGGGGCACGACCGGCACGCCGCAGCGCCCCGCGGTGTTCCGGCTGCAAGCAGACGGCGGCTTCGTCTCAGAAGCGTTGCCCACGCAGAACGTTCAAGACGGTCAGCTGCGCGGGGTCTGGGTGGTCTCACCCACCGAAGTCGTCGCCGTGGGAGATCGCGGCCTCGTGCTTCGCCGCGTGCAAGGTGCCTGGCAGCACGTCGACCCGCCCAGCATGGTCGACTTCACGACGGTGCGGGCGTTCAGCATCGGGCGATTCTATCTGTCCACCCAGCTCGGCGACCTGCGCCAGTGGAACGGCAGCTGGTCGCTCCGATACACCGACGCCGTACCCGTACGAGACCTCACCGCCTTCGATGAAGAGCACTTCTGGTTGGTGGGTGATGACGAGTTCATCATCAACGGGCCGCGGAGTCCTTGAAGAGGGCGAGCGTGGCGGCGGTGAGTGCGCGCACGCCGGTCTCCAGGGTGGGGCGTTCGTCAGGTGCGAAGGTAGCGGAGTGAAGTGACGTGCTGCTCCCTGGCCTTTGGGTGCCGACCCAGAGCAGCAGCGAAGGAAAGCCGCCCGCGGTGCCGAACGCGCCGAAGTCTTCCCCGGCCATCGAGCGCTCCGCGGGGCGCAACGCCTCGGCGCCCAGGCTCTGCTCGAGGGCGGTGAGCACCTTCTTCAGGACTGCCTCGTCATTTACCACCGCTGCAGGCCCGGCCTCCACCGTCACCACCGGCGGTTTCGGGGCCCGCGCGCCTTCGGCCTCTGCCTTCGCCAGCCGGGTGATGCCGTCACGCAGCGCCTGTCTGGTCTGCGCGGTGTAGCTGCGCGCAGTCAGCTGCAGCTTCACCTCGTCGGGTACGATGTTGTGCCTGGTGCCGCCGTGAATGCTGCCCACCGTGACGACCGCGGGCTCGAGTGGGTTCTGCTCGCGTGACACGAGGCTCTGAACGGCCGTGATGAAGCGCGCAGCCATCACGATGGGGTCGACGGTGAGATGAGGGTACGCGCCGTGACCGCCTTTGCCGAAGAAGGTGATGTCGATGCTGTCGACGTTCGCGAGCGCGGGCCCGGTGATCAACCCGACGCTCCCGGCCGGAAGACTCGCGTGGGCGTGCAGCGCGAGCGCGGCGATCGGCTTGTCGAACTTCGTGAGCACTCCGTCCTTCAACATCGCGGCGGCACCGGTGCCGTTCTCTTCTGCGGGCTGACCGAGCAGCACCAGGGTGCCTTTCCATTCGGCCGAACGTTTCTTCAACTCGAGGGCCGCGCCCAGCCACGAGGCCATGTGCACGTCGTGACCGCAGGCGTGCATCACGCCTTGCACCTTGCTGGCATAGGGCAACCCGGTCTGCTCCTGCACCGGCAGCGCATCGAGGTCCGTGCGCAGGAGAACCGTGGGGCCGGGGCCATTCTTCAACACCGCGAGGAAGCCCGAGCCGCCCAGCTTCGGGGTGATGGCGAAGCCGCCCTTCTGCAGTGAGTTGATGAGGGTGGCGGCGGTCCTGGTCTCCTGCCCGGAGAGCTCTGGAGCGGCGTGGAGCTGGCGGTACACCGGCGTGATGGCATCGAGGGTGGCCTGAACATCGGGCGAGGCGCAAAGGAGGGCAGCGAGCAGCGCGTTGAACATCGGCGCACGGTAGCCCGCCATTGGCTGCGGTCGGCCCCGCTTGTGCACTGCTCATGGACTTCGAACTCTTCGGCTGAGAACGTGCGGCCATGATCAGGGCCTTTGAGCAAACCTTCCTCGCAGTGGTGGTGTGTGCCGGCTTGACCGCGTGTGAGCCGCCGGTTCCCACGCTTGGAAAGTTGAGCTCGCCGGTGATCAGCGCCCAGCGCCGCCTGGGAAAGGAACTGCTGGTGGTGCTCAGCTACGACACCAAGAAGACGCCGTGTGGCGCGGTCGAAGCACTGCACGCGCGCCTCGACGGAGTGGAGCTTTCCGGCTCGCCCGGTCAGCGCATCGTCAACGAGAAGGACGGCACAGAGACCTGCGAGTTCCCGAACTATTCGGTGAGCGTGGCCAACAGCACCGCGCCGCGGGAGATCGTGGTCACCGACGACGCGTACGCGGTGAAGATGACGCTCGATACGTTGAACGTGGGCAGCGCCAACCCCGAGTCGCCCCCGGCAACCTTGCGCAGTGGCTACGTTCTGCGCTGGGCGGCGTCGCCCCCGAGCACGGGCACCTCGAGCTGGAACGTCATCTTCACGCCCGAAGGGGGCAGACCCATCACGTGGGGCGAAGGCGGCAGTCTGCCCACGAACTTCAGCGTCACCGTGCCCCCCGTCACGTCCGCGGCCGCAGGCACCGTGGCCGCCACGTGGCTGGTGAACACCGCCGTCACCTTGTGCGAGGGCGCGGCGAGCTGCACCGCGACGATTCAGGGCGCCGGAACGTTCCCCGCAGTCGTCGCCCCCTGAAGTCCCTCACCGAAACAACCGCGCCACCGCGCGCGCCGACGAGCGAAGGGCCGCCGCACCCAGCCGCTGATGCACGGGCACCGTCACCGGGGCACCCCAGTCGAGGTCGATCAGCCGCGGCAGGTGCCCATGCATCACGCACCCCTCGAGACTGAAGATGCTCACGTCGTCACAGGCGCGCGCCGCCAGCCGCAGATCCCGGCTCAGCTCCTCGAACGAAAGCTTCGGCAACGGATCCACGCCGCCCCCCGTGCTGCCCACGGCCACCGCACGAGTCGAACGAGTCCAGCCCTCCATCAGGCCAACCCCGAGCGGACCGAGCAGGCTGCTGTACGTCATCATCACCTCGCGCTCGACGGGCACATCCAACGAGCTCGCGAAGCGCTGCAGAAAGTGACTGCCGGCCGCCCGATCCTCGAGCAGCAGGGGAAACTGGTACGCCTCGACGCGCCAGCCCGAGGTCTGCAGGCGGCTGATCAACGCGCCGTACGCATCGAGCGCGCGAGCCCTTCGGGTTCGATCCGCTGATCTGCGAGCCCACCCCGCGAGCGCGCGCATCGGGCTGGCGAAGAGCGTTTCGAGCTCGCGGAGATCAGGCTCGAAGTCGAAGCCCAGTGAACCCAGCGTCAGCTGATGCCGTTGCGCCCAGCTCAACACCGCGTCGACGCGCGCTGAGACGGCGTCCACGTTGTCGTAGGTGGCGAAGTAGCCCTGTTCTTTTGGCAGC
>JAYTAT010000249.1:0-4877 GCA_043737315.1 Archangium sp. | reverse complement strand
TCGAGCCCATCAACGCGCGCGCGGCGATCTTCGCGATCGAGGTGGTCTTGCCCACGCCGGTGGGGCCCACCAGCGCGACGATGCGGCGGCGGCCGCCTTCAGACAGCCACGGCGCGGTGCCAGCGATCACCCGCTGCCCGATCGCGATGCGAACGGAGGAAAGCAGGGTGGCGCGGCTCTGATTCGACGACTGCTCGAGGGCCTGGCGCACGCACGCTTCGGCCAGCGCGTCTTCCACCCCGCGGCTGATCAACATCGAGAGCAGCTCTGCCGCCGGGGGAGGCAGCTGAAGCTCTCGCTCCATGCGCACCTGGCTGCTCATGCGGCGCAGCTCGCTGCGCATCTCTTCCATCGAAGCGCGCAGGCCCTGAAGCTCATCGGACGGCTCCGTACGCCGTGACGCAGGCGCTTCGTCTTTCGAAGCGGGCACCAGCACCGGCGTGGCGTAGGCCTTCGCGGGCAGCACCTTCAGGGTGGTGGGCACTTGAGGCAGCCCCGCTGTGACCTCGATCTCCTTCGCGCGGAAGAGGCCGTTGTCGACTTCCTTGGTGGCGAGGATGATCGCGTCTGCGCCGAGCGCGGCCTTCACCATGGCCAGCGCGCTGCGGGTGTCGGGTGCACGGAACGTTCGGAAGTTGCTCATGAGTCAAATCCTCAGGTGAGGGTGATGGTGCCGGCAGGTTCGATGGTGGTGCCCGGCGCGAGCTCGCGCGCCGAGACGACGAAGAGTTCAGGCACGAAGCGGCTGGCGAACTCGAAGAGCGCGCGGCGCAGGTCGGCAGGAGCGAGGATCACCGCGGTGCGGCCCTGGGCAGCCAGCGCTGCGGCGCGGTTTTCCAGCGAGGCTATCAACGCGCGGGCGGTGTTGATGTCGGGCGCCAACGTGGGCTCACCATCGTTGTGACCCAGCGACTGGCGCAGCGAGTCTTCGGTCTGGCGGTCGAGGGTGAGGGCGTACAACACGCCGCCTTCCGAGATGCGCGAGGTGATCTGACGGGCGAGGCGGCGGCGCACCTGCTCGATGAGGAAGTGAGCGTCTTTGCTGCGGGGGGCCGCGTCAGCGACGGCCTCGAGAATGCTGCGCAGGTCGCGCACCGAGATGCCTTCGCGCAGCAGCCCGCGCACCACGCGCACCAGCTCACCCAGCGTGATGGCGCCCGGCACGGTGTCTTCGACCAATTTGGGCGTCTCTTTCGCGCAGGCGCCGAGCAGCTCCTGCACTTCCTGACGGCCGACCAGTTCGTGCGCGTTGCGGCGAATGAGCTCTGAGAGGTGCGTGGTGAGCACCGACGAGGCGTCGACCAGCGTGTAGCCCTTGCTCTCGGCCAGAGAGCGCTGCTCGGCAGTCACCCAGACGGAAGGCAGGCCGAAGGCGGGATCCTTGCCGGGCAGACCCTCGATCTGGGGCGTGCCACCAGAAGGCTCGAGACACATGAGCTTGCCGAAGTGCGCCGTGCCGCGGCCGATCTCGAGGCCCCGCAGCTTCACCCGGTACTCGTTGGGCTCGAGGCGCAGGTTGTCGCGCAGGTGAACGGAAGGAAGCACGATGCCCAGGTCGCTCGCCAGCTGCTTGCGCAGCGCGGTGACTCGGCCGGGGATCTCGCCGCCCTTGTCGAGGTCGATGGCGGGCAGCAGCGCGTAGCCGACCTCGAGCTCCAACGCATCGAGGGCGAGGAGATCGGTGATCTTCTGCTCACCCTTGGGACCATCGGCGGTCTGCTTGCGCGGCGCTTTGGCAGCGTCGATGGCCTTCTTCTCGACGCGGCGGGCGAGCACGAAGGCGCCGACGGCGAGCGGCAGAAAGGCCATCGCGGGAAGCCCGGGGATGAAGGCCAGCAGGCCCATCACGTAGCTCGAGTATTTGAGTGCGCGGTGGCTCGCGAAGATCTGCGTCGAGACCTGCGAGCCGAGGTCAGCGCCTTCGACGCGGGTGACCAGCACGCCGGCTGCGGTGGAGACCAGGAGCGCCGGCATCTGGGTGACCAGGCCATCGCCGACGGTGAGCACCGTGTACGCCTCGACTGCGCGGCCCACGGGCATGTGATCGCGCAGCACGCCGGCGAGCAGGCCGCCGACGATGTTGATGCCGGTGATCATCAGGCCGGCGATCGCATCGCCGCGCACGAACTTCGAGGCGCCGTCCATCGCGCCGTAGAACTCGGTCTCACGCGCGAGGTTCGTGCGGCGGTCGCGCGCCACCTTGTCGTCGATGACGCCGGCCGCGAGGTCTGCGTCGATCGACATCTGCTTGCCGGGCAACGCGTCGAGGGTGAAACGCGCAGCGACCTCGGACACGCGGCCCGAGCCCTTGGTGATGACGGTGAAGTTCACCACCAGGAGGATGAGGAAGATGACCGAACCGACGATGAGGCTGCCACCGACCGCGAACCTTCCGAAGGCCTCGATCACGTGGCCGGCGGCGCCCGCGCCTTTGCCGCCGTCGAGAAGAATGAGGCGCGTCGACGCGACGTTGAGCGCGAGGCGGAAGAGGGTGGTGATGAGGAGCAACGAGGGGAAGACCGAGAACTCCATCGGCTTGTTGAGCCCCAGCGAGACCAGGAGCATCAACACCGCGATCGCCACGTTCAACGCGAGCAGGCCGTCGAGGATCACCGCCGGGAGGGGCACGATCAGAATCGCGAGCACGCCCAACACGCCCATGGCCAACATCGCCTCGGCGGGAATCTTCGATGAAGTGGCGGGCGCTGCGGCGTTCACGTGCGGCTGTTGAGCAAGGGCCGCACCAGCCGTGATTCCCGAGCGATGCCGGGGGCTTGAGGGGGTTTTCAGGCGTTCAAGCGGGGGGTCTGCGAAGACCTCTCGTCATTTTTACCACTGCCCTTTTGACCCACGTCAGCGCCCTGACGAGAGCGCCTCTCGAGCTCTCTTCGACACAGCGGGTGGGGCCGTTCAGGCATCGCAGTGGCTGCTTGCGTGAGCTTGCGAGCCGGACAACAGTTCAGCGCGATGCGACTTGTTCTTCTGCTCTGTCTGGTGTCGGTGATGTCGGGCTGCCGAAAGAAGACCAGCGCCGAGTTCTACAGACTCGAAGGAACCCAGTCGGTGCTGCTCTCGAGCGAAGGCGAAGACGCGTACCTCTCTGACGAGATGGCGGCGGTCGTCGCAGGGCTCCAAACGCTCCCCGAAGACGTGGTCGAGAAGCCGCGCGCAACGGAGTTGGCCGCGAAGCTCGTTGCCGCGCGAAACCGTGTCGCCGCGAAGCGTGCCGAACAAGCCAGGCCCGTGCCGCCGCCCCCCAATCCGTTCGCCGACCGGCCGACCCGCGTCGAGCCGCCGCCGGTGGCTCAGGAGCCCGCCGCCGTTCCCGAGCCCGCCGACGCCGGCGAACCCGAGCCCTTCGCCGGGATGCCAGAAGCAACCTTCACCAGGCTGTATGGCTCGTGCTTCAGCGCCGGGCCGAACCTCGAGGTCAGCAAGGGCGTACCGGCGACCTCGAAGGTGCTGTTGTCGAGCGCCGCCTGCCAGAAGCGCCACGGCAATCCCGCGGGAACCCTGAGCTACCTCTTCGTCGATGGAGGGGTCTGGGGGAGCGTGACCGAGACGCTCACCGTGGTCGATGCCGGGCCGGCTGCGCGGTCCGCACCGGCCCCGGCGCCTGATGCAGGTGAGCCGTTTCTCCGAATTCCCGGGGCACCCTTGCCCGAGGGGTACCAGAAGACCGGCGTGTACTGAGAAGTCCGTGGCAAAACGCGGCTTGTGAAAACCCCCGCCCCCGTGGGCCCGCAGACGCTGGTCGTGGCGTTACTCCTGTACTTTTCGGGACTCTGCTCTCTGGTGTTTCAAACGGCGTGGATGCGCGAGCTGCGGCTCGTCTTCGGCGCCAGTACGCCCGCGACCGCCACCGTTCTGGCCATCTTCATGGGCGGGCTGGGGCTGGGGGCCTGGCGTTGGGGCCGTCGCGCCGACGCGGCTGCGCACCCGCTGCGTCTCTACGGCAGGCTCGAGCTCGTCGTCAGCGCCACCGCGGCCCTCACGCCGCTGCTCATGACCATCGCGCGCACCGCTTACGCTGCCACCGGGGGCACGGCCAGCCTCGGCCATGGCGCGGCGACGGTGGTGCGGCTGGGTCTGGCGGTGCTCGTCATCGGCGTGCCCGCGGTCGCCATGGGCGGCACGTTGCCCGCCGCCGTTCGTGCGATCACCACCCGCGATGACGAGCGTCGCACGGGCCTCTCGGTGCTCTACGGCGCCAATGCGCTGGGGGCCGTCACCGGTACGGTGCTGGGCACCTTCTTTCTGTTCGAGCGGCTGGGCACCCGGGGCTCCTTGTGGCTGGCTGCCGGCCTCAACGGCCTGGTGGGTCTGACGGCGCTCTGGCTCGATCGCAGCAAAGGCCCGCGGGTTTCCAAGACCGGGGCGACGAAAGCCGGGCCCGCTGAACCCCCGCTGGCCCCGCGCGGGTTCGTGCTGGCCGGCGCCGCGGTGACCGGCTTTTCATTCTTTCTCCTCGAGCTCGTCTGGTACCGCATGCTGGGCCCCCTCCTGGGCGGCTCGGTCTTCACCTTTGGCCTCATTCTGGCCATGGCCTTGCTGGGCATCGGGCTCGGCTCGTTGGCATCGCAGCTCCCGGGGCGCGCGCGCAGGCCCACCCTCGAGGGCTTCGCGCTGACGTGCGCTTTCTGCGCGATCGCCGTCGCTTTCCCCCTGGCGCTGGGCGACCGCGTCGCGGTCATGGCCCTCATGCTCGGCCCCTGGTCGAGTTTGGGTTTCGAGCTGCACGTCGCGGCCTGGGCCTGCGTGGCGGCGCTGGTGGTGCTCCCCGCAGCCTTCATGTCGGGGCTGCAGTTTCCCCTGCTGGTGGGGTTGCTGGGTCGTGATGAGGAGCAGGTGGGCGTCGACGTGGGGCGCGCTTATGC
>JAYTAT010000248.1:0-1896 GCA_043737315.1 Archangium sp. | reverse complement strand
GGCTCATTGGGCTGCAGCACCCAGTCGGTGTTCTGATCTTCGAAGGCGATCAGCTGGTACTCGCCTCCGAGACACAGGAATTCGAACGCGCCCGGTTTCTGGAAGACGAGCTGGCTGTAGCGAGTCCACGTGCCGTCGACCTTCTTGAACAGCACCACCCAGCGCGGCCTGCTCTCGTCAGTGCCACCGCTGAGTGTGCCTCGCAGCGTGGTGACCGTCGCGAGGTCGTCGTTGTTCCGCTGGGCTCGCGCGAGGAAACAACCCGACAAGAGGATCGATGCGGTCAGCAAAACTCGCATGCCACGGGCCTGGCTCAATCGAAGCGGTAGTTGACGCGCAAACCGCCGATGACCGTGTGCCGATCAGTGCCCGCCAGAGGCCGGGTCGCGGCGAGCTCGATGCCCAGCTTGCCGATGGCGAAGCGGAACGCCACCGTCGGTGCGAAGTAGCTCAAGGCGCCCAGCCGCCCGGTGAGATCGAGCACCAGGCCGCCCCACTTGAACGGCGTCAACTGCACACCGGCGACGAGCACCACACCACCGCGAGGCAGCGACGCCGCCCGGCCGACCGCGCCCGAAAGATCGCCGCCCAGATACCCGTGCACCTCGAGCCACTCCCGGGGCCGCCACGTACCAGAGGCCCCCAGCTCGCCACCGATCAACCGCGCCCCGGGGATCTCGAATGAGGTCGGCAACAACAACCGCGCGCTCACCGAGCCCACGAAGGTCTCGCTCTGCGTGAGCACCTGCGTCGCGCCCGCGGTCATGTGGCCCAGGGTCAGCTGGGTCGAGGTGAGCACTGCGTTGACCGCGTAGTTGAAGTTCACCGCCTCGAGCGTGGCGAAGATTTCGGTGGTGGGGCGCAGGGCCCACGAGCCGTAGAGCAGGCCGTTCACGTTGACCAAACCGTAGAAGTCGGGCGTGTCGATGATCGCCCCGAACCGTGCGCCGATGCCCACTTCCGTACGCGGGCAGGCACGCCTTCCCGTCGCCACGTCGGCCTCGGCGTACCCCAGCGCGGCAGGACCTTCGTTGAGGCCCTTCGATTGCCACGCATCACACGCGGTGGGCGTGGGCTCGGCACCCAGCGATACGAACGTCAACAGCACCAGGGCGTTCACTGCTGTGCCCCCTTCGCGCCCGGTGCGGTGAAGACCCCGTCGGCGTTGAGATCGAGGATGAAAGGGTTGGTGAAGGCGAGCGGGTAGCCGTTGGTGATGGCCGCGAAGTCGTAGCCGGTCTCGCCCCGTTTCGGTTTGGCCGGGTCTGCCAGCGGGCCGATCTTCGCGCCTTCTTTCACGTCAGCCGCGTCGACCACGCCGTTACCGTCGTTGTCGGTGGTGTCAGGCATGCCATCTTTGGCACCCCCCAGACCGCCGCCGAGATCGCCCGCCAGCAGCAGGGGTTTGCCCGCCTCGATCACCAACCACGCATCACCCGTCACGCCTGCGAGCAGCTCGCTGAGCGCGACCTCACCCTCGTAGCGCACGAGGCTCCCCGTCTGGGCGAAGGGATCAGCCGGCAGCGGCAGGTTGCCGAGCACCTTCTTCACCTCGCCATTGACGATGAACCGAACCTCTTCCACCGGGATCCACGGGGCCGACGAGACCTTCACTTTGACCGTGGCTCCCGCGGCAGGCGCGAAGGCTTCGAGCGAGAAGGCACGGCCGCCGATGGTGGCGTCGATGATGGGCCCGTTGGTGCCCAGCGAGCGGCCCTCTTTGAGCGCGCGGTTGAAGCTGACGATGTCGAACGCGGTGCCGCCGGCCGACGTGGTGGCGACCAGGTTCTGCGGCATGCCCACCGTGTTGTCGGTCAGCGAGTGCGAGTCAGAGTTCGCCGTGCCGGTCTTCAAGACGCCCTGGCTCAGCGTGTAGTGCCAGAACGCGCGGTACTG
>JAYTAT010000247.1:0-1896 GCA_043737315.1 Archangium sp. | reverse complement strand
GCGAGACCTGCTACCTCTCGGGCATCGAGCTGGGCGCAGGCAGCGACCTCGCGTTCTCCATCGTCGGCGGCAACATCGTCGAGAAGGAGCTCCAGCCGCAGGAGTCGTTCCGGGTGGTGGTGCGCGTCGCCCCCTCGGGCGTCACGCCCACGACGCTGCAGACCCTCACCGGCCGGCTCGTCTTCAACGCCACCTCGTCGGCGCGCCCGCAGGCTTCGATTCCGTTGCGCGCTTCGGTGGGCCCTGCCTGTCTGACCGTCACGCCCGACCCGATGGACTTCGGCACCGTGCGCGTCAGCTGCAGCTCAGCTGGGCGCACCTTCACCATCTACAACACGTGCTCAGCGCCGGTGACCATCAACGGCTTCTCGATGCAGGCAGCTGGTGGCCAGCCTCCGGGTGGGCCCAACTGCCCGGGCACCACGCCCTGCCCTGAGTTCCGTCTCACCTCGGTGCCGATGATTCCCATGGGCGGGCTGACCATCAACCCGGGTGGCA
This sequence comes from Archangium sp., assembly GCA_043737315.1. Classification (GTDB taxonomy): domain Bacteria; phylum Myxococcota; class Myxococcia; order Myxococcales; family Myxococcaceae; genus Archangium_A. Next base: position 1,398 of record JAYTAT010000247.1, on the reverse strand, counting down.
ACGCCCCGGTCACCTTCCAGGCCGCGTACCGCCCCATCGACGTGAACAGCGACTCGGGCGCCGTGGCGATCGACGCCATTCAGAACGGCCAGAGCATCACGTACCTGGTGGGCCTGCAGGGCCGCGGTGACACCACCGGTATCCAGGTCGACACGTACACGCAGGATCTGAGGCCCAAGGCCGACATCCTGCTGGTGGTGGACGACTCGTGCTCGATGCAAGACAAGCAGAACGCGCTGGCAGCGAACTTCAACTCGTTCATCCAGTACGCCGTCGCTGCGAACGTCGATTACCAGATCGGCGTGACCACCACGACCGAGGCTCAGTCTGAGTGCGTTCCTGGCGCCGGTTGCTTCAACAACATGTCGAAGGGCTGGGGCGGCAAGTTGGTGGTCGACCAGCCGACGGGCCTCAAGTTCGTCAAGCCCACCACGCCCGCGCTCAGTCAGGTGTTCGCGCGGCTGGTGAACGTCGGCACGAACGGCGCCGGCACCGAGGTCGCCCTCACGACGTCGGTGATGGCGTTGACGCCTCCGGTCATCTCAGCCGAGAACGCCGGCTTTCTGCGTGCAGACGCGAACCTGGCCGTGGTCGTCATCACCGACGCAACGGAGCAGTCGACGCAGCCGGTGAGCTACTACCAAAACCTGCTGGTGAACGTGAAAGGCTTCCAGCGGCTCTCGTACTTCACGTTCAGCACCATCGGGCCGTCGATGTCGATGGCGCCTGCGGGCTGCACCTACGACGCGCAGACGGTCGACGGTGCGCGGTACCGCCCCGTGGTCAGCTACACCTCGGGTGTCTTCGACGAGATCTGCAACACCAACTGGGGGGCCACCTTGCAGAACCTCGGGCGCACCGCGTTCGGCTACCGCACGCAGTTCTACCTGAACAACGCGCCTGATCAGCTGACGGCCCCGGTCACGGTGCGGGTCAACGGTCAGGTGGTGATGGGTTGCGCGCAGGAAGCCGGCTGCACCACGTGGTGGTACGACGCCGCGTCGAACTCGATCAAGTTCGCCACCACAGCGACGCCGCAGCCCGGCATCCCGCTCGAGATTCAGTACGTGCAGAGCTGCTTCTGAAGCAGACCGACTGATTGACGCCGCTGCCTCCCTTTCCCCCGCGGGGGGAGAGGGTGGGGGCGTGGGCCTACCAGCGGCTCATCGCGCCCAGATTGAAGACCTGCGTGTAGCCGCGACTCTTGAGCACCGAGCGGGCCATCGCGCTGCGCGTGCCTGAGGCGCAGTACACGATGAGCGGCTGGTCTTTGGCGCCGAGCTTGTCGTCCTTCAGCGCTCCGACCGGCACGTTCACCGCGCCCTCGATGTGGCCGGAAGCGAACTCGGCGGGGCTGCGTACGTCGATGAGCTTCGCTCCTGACTTCACGAGCTCGCG
>JAYTAT010000246.1:0-11875 GCA_043737315.1 Archangium sp. | reverse complement strand
CGCGCGAAGCTCGACGACATGGTGCGGCTGCTCGATGACGAGCTGGTGCTCGGCCCCACGAAGGCCGCCGTCGCCGCGCCCAGGAAAAAATAGAGAACTCTCTCGCCCTGCGAAGCGGGGTGAGGGCCCATCAACGAGCGTCGGCCAGCTCACTGACGCTGCACGTCTGCCCGGCCTCGCAATGGATCACCACGGTCTGGTTGATACCCAGCGCCTCGTTGCTCAGCCGCAGCGTGTGAGACCCTGACGTCAACTCGACCTCGAGCGGCGACGAGCCGAGTTCTTGCGTGCCCTCGAACACCTTCACCAGCCTTGGCGTCACCACACTCAAGTGAGCCGGGCGGGTGCGGCGACCCTTGAACAACAGGCCCAGGCCCGCGACGAGCACCACCGACACCACGGCCACCGCGACGTCCATCTCCGGCTGGCAGCGGGCTGCTCGAAGACCTGCTGCTCTGCGGTATCGAACGTAGGAGGCACCACCATCACCGGAACCGAAAGGCCCGGCGGGCGCACAATCTCACGGGTGCGCTGTTCGACGTGCGCCGTGGCCATCGACGCGTACGTGCCCGACACCACCGAGCGGAGCGCAGGGCTGCTGCTCTCTTCGCTCAGACCCGACGAGAGCGTGTGCAGCGCGACGCGCTCCTCATCACCTGGGGGCCACAGCTCGTTCACCAAATCAGCGACCTCTTCGTTCTCCGCCGCGTGCCCCACGGCCACTTCAATCGCCTGCCGCATCGCGCGCGCCGACTCGAACCGATCCACGGGTTCTTTCTCGAGCGCCATCAAGGCCACCGCCGCGAGCGCGGGGTTGAGCGAAGGCATCACCTCCAACGGCGGCCTCGGAGGATCGCTCACCACCGCCATCGAGATGGCCGCTTCGGTCTGCCCCAGAAACGGCCGCTTTCCAGTGAGCGCGCGGTACAGCACCACCCCCAGCGCGAACACATCGGCCCTCCCATCGAGCGGCCGGCCGAGCAGATATTCCGGGGCGATGTAACCGTGTTTGCCCTTCACCGTGCCCGCGGTGGTGGCCGCTGCCATCAAGGCCGGCGTGGCCGCCTTGGCGATGCCGAAGTCGACCAGCTTCACCTGGCCCGAGAAGCCGACCAGCAGGTTGTCGGGTGAGACGTCGCGGTGAACGATGCCCAGGGCGCGCCCTTCTCGATCCTTCAGGCGGTGCGAGTAGTCGAGGCCGCTCGCCGCATCCATGATGATGCGCGCCACGATGCGCTCACTCAAGGTGACGCCCTTCACCTTCGCCCGCTTGAGCACGCGCGCGAGCGAGAAGCCCTCGAGGTACTCCATGGCGATGTAGAGCCAGTCGCCCTCCTGGCCCAGGTCGAAGATCTGCACGCAGTTCGGGTGGCTCAACATCGCCGCCAGCCGCGCTTCATTGACGAACATCGCCACGAACTGCGGGCTCTGCGCGAGCGTGGGCAAAATGGTCTTGAGCACCACCAGCTTCTCGAACCCCGCGATACCCAGGCTGCGCGCGAGCCACACCTCGGCCATGCCCCCCGTGGCGAGCCGGCCCAGTACCTCGTACCGCGCGAGCTTCGGTGCGTGCATGGGCTCAGGGGGGACCATACTTGGTTCCGCTGAGGTAGAGGTCGAACCATGCCGCCCCCAAAGAAAGCTCCGAAGTGGTTGGAAGCGGCCCGTGTACGCGTGTCGGGTACGGCCGGCGACTGGCTCTCACGTGCGCTCTCGCGTGCGGGCGTGCTGCCGGTGAAAGAAGCGGAAGCAGCGATTCGTGCGGGCCGGGTGCGGCTCGATTCGCGTGATGAGACCGAGCCGATGGCGCCGGTGCATGCGGGCTCGAAGGCCTTGCTCGACGGTCAGCCGGTTTCCCTCGAGTGGCGCACGCGGGTGCTGCAGTTTCACAAGCCGGCGGGCACGTTGACCCACGGCACGGATCGCCAGGGCAGGCCGACGGTGTTCGATGCACTGCGCGCGGTGCTGCCGGCCGACATGCAGGGCTACGGCTGGCACGCGGTGGGCCGGTTGGATTTCGATACCACCGGGCTGTTGTTGTTCACCAACGACGAGAAGTTCGTCGGGCACGCGACCGCCCCCGAGACGCATCTGCCCAAGCGGTACCTGGCGAAGGTCGGCGCGAAGCCGAATGACGCGAAGCTCGAGCCGCTGCGCCGCGGGGTGACGCTGGATGATGGTGAGACGGTGCGGCCCGCGAAGGCCCGGGTGCGCGGGGAAGACGCGGTCGAACTGGTGCTGACCGAGGGGAAGTTTCATCAGGTCAAGCGCATGCTCAACGTGGTCGGGTTGCCCACGCTCGAGCTGCATCGCGAGGCGGTGGGCGCGCTCGAGCTCGACGTGCCGCTCGGGGCGTACCGTGAGTTGAGTGATGACGAGGTGAAGACGAAGTTGAACTTCGAGCCGCGGTCCAGCTGAGAGTCGCAGCCGACGACGCGAGCACCTGGGTGACCGCGCGAAAAGCGGTCGCCCGTGGGGCAGGTCTACAGTTTGTAGCCCTGCAGCAGCACCGACCCGATGGCGAACACGCCGTACGGCACCATGCCTGAGGCGCCCGCGTAGTCCTTCACCAGGCGCTGACCAAAGAAGAGGCTCACCACGTTGAGCCCAGCGAGCGCCGCGCCCACGAATGCGATGGTCGAGCTGCGCGTGAGCAACACCGTGATGCAACCTGCCGCGCACACGATGCCCGCCAGCACCTCGAGCACCGTGATGTTGAAGAGCAGCAACGTGCTGAAGCCTGCCAGCGGCGACTTCGAAAAGTAGCCCCCGATGTATTCCTTGTTCCCCTTCCAATCGAAGACCTTGTCGAGACCTGACTGGAGAAAGAGGATCGCCAGGAATGCCGAAGCCAGCGTCTGCGCGACCCACAGAGAAAAAGAGTTCATGAGCAAAGCGACCGATAGCACGGTGGAGCCCCAGACGCTGAGCTGTCGACGTCTCGAAAGTCACCGCCTCACAGCGCTTCACGCAACCGCTTGAGCGTGCTGGCCGCAAGCTTGAGCTCCAGCGCGCCGCGCGCTTCCAGCCGGAGCGCCTCACAATCGACCGCGTGGTTTGCGCACGCCACGCGCGTGAGCAACGCGAGCGGCTCCCAGTACTGGTTGGGCGCGTTCTTGCGAGACGGCCCGAGCTCGAGGAGCGCGGCGCGCAGCACCTGCTCGCCCTCTTCCGCGCGGCCGAGCTCGAAGAGCGTCTTGCCAAGCAGGGCCTGCGCGAAGGGCACGTTGGGCGACCTGGCCTCCTGCAGCTTCGTGTGCATGGCGACGGCTTGTTGGTGGTGCTCGAGCGCTTGTTCGTGCCGGCCCAGCGCAGCTTCCGTGAGCGCGAGGTTGCTCAGCGACCGCGCCAGCATCACGTGCTCACCCCTGGGGTAGAGGCGCCGCAAGGTCTCGACCGCCGCCGTCTCGAGCGGGAGCGCCTGCTCGGCCTTGCCCGCCTCGCGCAGGGCGTCGGCCGCGTAGCTCTGCGTGAGCGCAGCGTTGATCTCATTTCCCAGCAGCCGGTATTCCGCAGCGACGACCTCGAATTGCGCGGCCGCCTCGTCGAATCGCCCGACGCCGAACAACTGGCTCGCGAGATCCGAGTAACCCAGGACCGTGTTCTGGTTGTGCTCACCCAGCACGCGCCGGGCCTGTTGGACGTACTCGTCGACGAGGGTGAGCGCCCGCTCGGGCTGGCCGCTGCGTTTGACCAGACGCGAAAGACGCAGCCCCGCGCGCAAACTCGTCTCGGTCGGCTGTGTGTAGATGCGGCGGTACGCCTCGTAGACCTCTTCGGAAAGTTTGAGCCCTGAGGCGAGGTCGCCCGCTTCAGCCTGCGCCCAGGCGAGCATGCTGGCGAGGTTGAGCGTCGCCGCGTGTTCAGGCCCCAGGCGCGTGCTGCGTGCCGTGTACGCCCGGCGCAGTGACACCAGCGCCTGCTCGGGGAGCCGGTTGCGGCTGGCGAAGGCGCCCTGCTCGAGCCACACGTCTTCACACGCGGCATCGCGGGAGAGCGCGCCTTCACACAAGGCCGCGGCCTCCGAGAGCATGCGCTCCTGCTCGGTGAGCTTTTCCTGCTCACTGAAGAGCGTCGAGCGCCGCTGCAGGGCCTGCACGAGGAGCGCGCTCCCCGGTGCGCGGCGACGCAGCACCTCGAGGGCAGCGTCCACCCGCCGGGCGCCTTCTTCGAACAGCGGCGGGCTGAGCTGACCACGCAGCGCCCCCGAGAGGCTGAGCACTTCGGCGCTGGGCACGGCGTCTTCACCGAACAGCTCGACCCGCCGGGCGTGCGCGCTGTCGCACAGCTCGATGGCCTGCTTCGCGTCACCCACACTCAGCGCGACCTGGGCGAGGGCGAACTCGACGCTGGCGAGGCTTGCAGGCTTGTCGGCCAGCTCAGTGCGGGCACGCCGTGCGGCCTCTGCGATGAGGCGTGAACGATCGAGCTCACGCGCTTCGGCGGTGCTGGGGGCGAGCACCTGGAGGAGGCTCCCCAGGTAGTCGAGTTGCGCTTGCGCCTCGGCCGCAGCCTTGTTCGCCTTGCCCGCCTGCCAGGCGATGCCCATCACCCCGCCCGCGACGGCGAGCACGAGCAGACCCGCTGCGGCGACCCCCCAACGGTGCCGACCGATGAACCGGGTGAGCAGGTAGCGCCGGGTGGGGTTCTGGGCTGAGACCGGAGCGCCATCGAGCCACGCCCTCAGATCCCGCGCCAGGGCGCCGGCCGAGGGGTAGCGGCGCGCCGGGTCGGGGTGCAGGCACTGCCTGAGCATCGCGCTCAGATCGCCCCGAACCGCGCGAACGAGCGCCCGCGAGGACGCAAGACCCCGCGCGCGTGCATCGCCGTCAGTCGCCCGGCCCGCGGCCCGCGTCGGTGGCTCGTCGGCCTCGCGGGGTGCCGGGCCACACAACAACTCATGCAGCACCACACCCAGGCCGTGCACGTCGGTGGCGGTGGTGATGACACCACCCGAGACCTGCTCGGGGGCCGCATACCGCGGGGTGTGCGGGCGCTCACGCGTGACGGCCTCGCCTTGTTCACCGTCGAGCAGCTTGGCGATGCCGAAGTCGAGCAGCTTCACCTGCCCATGGGCGTCGACGAAGATGTTCGCGGGCTTCAGGTCGCGGTGCACGATGAGGTTCTGGTGTGCGTACTGCACCGCCGCGCAGACCTGCAGGAAGAGCTGCACCCGCTCGCGTAAGGTGGCCCGCTTCGAATCGCACCAGGCATCGATGGGCTGGCCCTCGACGCGCTCCATGGCGAAGTACGGGGCGCCGGTCTCGGTCAGGCCGCCGTCGAGCAGGGTGGCGACGTGAGGGTGCGCGAGTGCAGCGAGGATCTGTCTTTCGCGAAGAAAACGCGCGCGCAGCTGCGGCGTGTCCATGCCCAGGCGCATGAGCTTGAGGGCCGCGCGCTGCTGAAACTGCCCGTCGTCGCGTTCGCCCAGGTACACCGCGCCCATGCCCCCGCGGCCCGCGATGCCGGTGATGCGCCAGGGGCCGATGCGCGTGGGTTGTTCTTCTGGCTCGGCCTCGAGCAGTGAGTGCGGCGGCCGCTCGAGCAGCCCTCCACCGGCGTCGGCCTCGAGCAGCTCAACGAGCTCAGCGTGCAGGGCCGGATCTTCTGCGTGCAACGTATCGAGCGCAGGTTTGCGCGCGGTGGCCTCGAGCTCGACCAGCTCGTCGAAGAGAGCGAGCGCGCGGCGGGTTCTTTCGGTGGTGTTCACGTGGCGCTCTGGATCTCGCGGTGGAGGAAGGCCCTCGCCTTGCGCCAGTCGCGGCGCACGGTGCGGTCGGTGACCTTGAGCAGCGAGGCGATCTCACCCTCGGTGAGGCCGGCGAAGTAGCGGTACTGCACGACCTTCGCGAGCCGCGCGTCGAGCTGTTCGAGGCGCTGCAGGGCCTCTTCGAGTTTGAGCACGTCGACGTCTTGCGCGTCGCGGGCCATCATCTCGTCGTTGAGCGTCACCCGCACCACCTGGCCACCCCGCTTCTGACTCATGCGCGCGCGGGCCGCGTCGACCACGATTTGCCGCATCGCCGTGCTGGCCATCGCAAGGTAGTGCTCCCGATCGTTGATCTCGAAGTCGGCCGCCGAGAGCTTGAGCCAGGCCTCGTGAACGAGCGCCGTGGGCGTCAACGTCGCGTGCTCCGCGTTCTGCCGCCTGAGCTGCGAGCGCGCCTGGTCGTGGAGCTTCCGGTAGATGAGCCCGTACGCCCGTTCAGCCGCTGACGTGTTACCGTCTTGCGCCCCCCGGAGGAGCTCAGTGAGCGACGCGTCTTCTTTTTGAGACCCCATGTCCGGTGCTTCCCGCCTTTTCCGATGAGCGCACTGAGGAACCGAAGGCCTTCCACATTACAAGGAGATCAAACCGTGAAAACACTGATTTTACTGGCAATTCTAGGCGTGACGGCGTGCGGCGCACCGGGCGGACCCAACACCGATGGTGGTTCGGGCAGCACGGGCGGTGGTTCAGCAAGCACCGGTGGTGGTTCAGCAAGCACCGGCGGTGGTTCAGCAAGCACCGGCGGTGGTGCAGGGAGCACGGGCGGCGGTGCAGGGAGCACGGGCTGGAAAAAGATTGCCCCCCCCGACCCGTTCAGCGGCAGCGCCAACTACGCCTACGGCGTGTACTGCACGGCCGCAGACAAGTGCGTGGTGGCAGCGGGCAACGGCAGCTCGCGGGGTGGCGGCGTGTACGCGCTCGGCGCTTCGGCGTGGGGTGAGCTGCTCGTCGACGGTGACTACGAAGACGGCCCCCTCGCGGCGATCAGCGGATCTCTGGGCGACTTCAGCTTCCTGGGCTTCGTGCCCTCGCGCACGGGGGTGGTGGCACGTGTCACCTCGTCGGGCGTCATCGTCTCGGCCACGGGTGACATCACCACCAAAGCAAATTGGAAAGCGGTGAAGACGGGCCTCGTGAACGGCGGCAGCTTCGGCCTCAACGCGACGCTGACCCTGCAGTCTTCCGCCGAGAACGACTGGGTGTTCGTGAACAACAACGGCTTCGTCTACGCAGCGACGCAGGCGCCTTCGGCGAGCACCACGTGGACGCGGCTCTGGGCGCCCACCTCGAATCCCCCGGTGCCTTCTGACTTCGTGACCCAGTACACGGCCGACAAGACGTTGTGCGATTGGGACATCTCGACCACGGCTCAGCCTTTCCCCTCGCAGTCGTTCTGGGCTGCGCAGGATCTCTCGGTGCTGATCCACCCCGCTAACGGGCTCAACCAGAACTCCTGGCGCGAGCTGAACAACAAAGAGCCCGAGTTCGGCGTCGTGAAGCCCGGCCTGTGCATCTCGACGGACAAAGGCCGCCACTTCTACTTCAAGGAGCTGCCCGAGAACCTGCAGGTCAGCAGCCCCGGCCCCTTCGGCGTGACCTGCCTCGACAAAGACACGTGCTTCGCCTTCAACGGCACGCAGTCACAGCCCAACAGCTACATCTACTCGTCGACCAACGCGTCGATGGGGAAGACCTCGACGTGGACCAAGGCGACGCTCCCTGCGGGCTTCGCGACCTCGACCGACATCCAGATCTCAGCGCTCTTCTTCGCGCCCGACAAGACGCACGGCTGGGCGGTGGGCAACAACAACCGTCGCCCGCTGATGCTGCGCACCACCGACGCGGGCCGCACCTGGCTCGACGTGAGCGGGCAGGTCGCCGCGCTGGCCGACTCTGACCTGGTCAACGGCTTCGCGCTCGACAAGGACCGCATCTGGGTGGTGGGCCGCTACGGCTTCGTGGGCACGACCGGCACCGCGCAGAACTGATTTGGGTGTGCCTTGCCCCCCCTTCGGTCGGGGGGGGCCAGGCCTGATGACTTTCAGCACGTCGCTGCTCTGAGCGCGCTTCGCTGGTAGCGGCCTTCGGATTAGGTGGGGGCTGTGAACGCGCTCCCGCACCTGGGCCTCGGGCTCTCCTCGAATGCTCAGGCGACCGACCTGCCGCGACCCTTCGCGCTGCTCGACGCGAACCCCGGGCTGTTCGATTACGTGGAGTACAGCGCTCCGCTCGACGTGGCCCAGGCCCGGCTCGAGGCCTCGCTGTTCCCCGAGCTGGAACGACGCCGCGCGCAGGTGCCGCTGGTCTATCACCCGGTGCATCTCAATCTCTTCGGCCCTGAGCTCGAGTCAGCCGAACGCCTCGCGCTCGCCGCTGCGCACGTCACCGCGGTGGGCAGCCCGTGGGTGTCGAACGACGTCGGCTGGTGGCATCACGCCGGTACTGCGCTGCCCGGGTACCTCTATCTTTCGCCGCCGCTGACGGCCGAGGGTCTCGCGCAGTGCGTGCATCACGTCGAGCACGTGCGTGATGCGATGCCGGTGCCGCTGCTCATCGAGAACCCGGTGGTGATGACTGCGCGCGGGTCGATGCACGTGATGGAGTTCATGGCGAAGATTTCCCGCGCGACCGGTTGTTCGCTGTTGGTCGATCTGGGCCACCTGCTCTCGCATCAGCTGACGCGCGGTCTGGGCCTGCTCGAGGGTCTCGACGATTTTCCGTGGGAGCGTGTGGCCCAGCTTCACCTCGCCGGCGGGGTGGTCACCGGGCAGGTCTACGCTGATGATCACCCTCAGCCGATTCGTGACGAGACGTGGGCTCTTTTCGGGGCGCTGCGGCCGCGATGCACTGAATTGCGTGCGATTACGTATGAAGGCGACGGTCACCCCGAGCCCGTTGCTCGCCGCGTTCTGAAACGCCTGCGCAGCGCCATTGGCCCCCTCAACCTGACCCTCTTCCCCGGGGAACAGGCGCCTCGGGCTGGTGCGGCGGTGCCCCTCGCGTCGGCCTGGAGCGTGTTCGACGAGGTCCACTCGACCCGAGGCCCCGAGCTGGATTACCGCCTCGCAGTCCTCTGCGAACGCCTCGACGCCGAGGTCCCCCTGGCCAGAGCCGCGGTCGCACCCACCAACGCCTCGCTGGCCCCCTTCGCCGCGAGCCGCGCCTTTCGCGAATGGTTCGAACGGGGCACGCGATCGATTGGCGATGCCTTTCTCAACTGGGCGTTGATCGAATCACGCCGCCCCGACTTGAGCGGAGCCGACGCGCTCATCTCACTCGAGCTCTGGGCCCGCACCACCTGGGCGCGCACCCAGAAGCCCATCGACACCATCTTCCCCGTCGATCTCACCGAAGCCGTGCACGCGGTGCCCGCGCTCAAGCGTCACCTGCGCGGCCGCGGCATCCCCGACGGAGGCGGCTGGGACGGACTGCTTCAGTGCGCGCGCAGGGCACCTCGCACACCCTGGCCGGTGCACCTGAGCCTCGACGGAGCGCGCGTGGTGATCACGCCGAAGAGCTGATGAAGGGCTCGGGCGTTCTGCTCGAGGTCACGGCTCCGACGAAGCCCGACACGTTCGACCGTTTCATTGCCCGCACCCGGGAGACCGCTTCCAGCTGGGCGACCTGGGCCCTCACCCAACGTTCCATCAGCTCGACGCAGAAGCTCATCGATCTCGCGCTCGCCTCGCAGCTGATCATTCGCGCGACGCCGTTCGCCGTCGATGCGGTCGGTGCGCCGATGAATCTGCTGCGCCTGGTTTCTCTGCAGCCGTCGAGCGGTCAGCCCATTCGTCTGACCTCGAAGGACGGGCTCGAGACCCTGCAGCGGCGGCTGAAGCTGCGGCCCGACGATGAGCTCGAGCTGCTCATCGACGCGCGGGGCGTGAGTGAAGCGCTGCCAGAGCGACGACCGCCCGTAATCGAGCGAGAATCGATCGTCTTGCTTCCGGGCCTGCCCGCGCTGCACGTCGGCGCGACGTTGATCGATACGACCGAGGTGCCGGTCGATCCGGATCCACCCGAGGAGCGCGAGGTCGCCGTACCTGACTCTGCTGAGCTGCTCTTCGAGGCGATCTACGAAAACCCCGAAGACGACACGCTCAAGGAGGTTCTTGCCGATGCGCTCGAGGAAGCAGGCCACCCACGCGGGCGTTTCATCAGGCTGCAGCTCGAGCGGGCTCGCTCTGGCGTGCACCCTTCGCGCGAAGAGGAGCGGCTGTTCGAACGGCACGAGGCCTCGTGGCTGGGCGACCTGACGCGGCTGCTCCGCGAGGTCCACTGGGAAAAGGGCTTTCCCATCGAGGCCACCATCCGCGAGCACCTCACCGGCCTGCTCGCGCGGCCCAGCCTGAGAACGGTCGAACGGCTGCACTTCGACGCCAGTGGGCGGCTCGCATCACCGGCCGTGCTGGAGCGGCTTACCCTGGCGACCCACGTCGGTCGCGCCGCGATGCCCAGCTTCAGCGCAGGTACGTTTCCACGCCTCACAGCGCTTCACTGCAAGTCGTACGGGCTCATCGAGTTCGGCGTGCCTTCGGCGGAACTCGTCGAGCTGAGCGAAGCCAAAGGGCTCCCGGCGCTGCGCTGGTTCGAGCTCGATGACGGCCTCCTCGAGGGGGAAGAAGGGGGCCGCCTCAATGACGGCCCGGGGCGGTTCCTCGACGCGAGTGACTTCGAGTGGCTTTGGCCCACGGCACTGGGCCGGCGCATCGAACGCTTCGGCACGAAGGTGAAGCTCGACGTGCTCGGGCGTTGGCTCGAACGCGCGCACGATCTGCCTGTACCGGTGGTGATGCTGCGCGTCTGTCAGTACCTCGACTTCGAGTCGCTCTGGCTTCGGCTCGAGCGTGGTTCGACCGTGCTGCGCGCGCTGTGGAGAGCCGTGCCCGCCGGCCACGACGATCACCGCCCCACCACGCAGTTTCTGCTCCGCGCGATGGAAGAGAGCCCCTACACCCGCGTGCAGTTGGAGCATCCGCGGCCGGGAACAATCGAGCGCGCTCTCTTTGGACCTCGGCTCGAGGTGGTGGCGCCGGGTGACGTCGAGTGGTTCAGGTCGCTCGGTTCACGCAGCCGCTGACAAGCTGAGTCGGGGATGACGCCGAAGTTGGTATACGGCCGCCATGACCTCGACCCTCGTCATCGTCCGCCACGGCCAGAGCACCTGGAATGAGAAGAACCTCTTCACCGGTTGGGTCGACGTCGACCTGACGGCGCTCGGCGAGACCGAAGCCCGCGGTGCCGGTCAGCAGATCAAAGACGAAGGCCTGCGTTTCGACGTCGGTCACACCTCGGTGCTCACCCGCGCGGTGCGCACCGCGAATCTTGCGCTGGAGACCTCGGGGCAGGTGTTTCTGCCCGTCAACCGCACCTGGCGACTCAATGAACGGCACTACGGTTCGCTGCAGGGCAAAGACAAGGTGGAGATGGTGCAGCAGTTCGGTGCTGATCAAGTCAAGCTGTGGCGCCGCAGCTATGACGTGCCGCCGCCCCCGGTCACGGTCGAGCATGAGCACCACCCCGCGAAAGACGCGCGGTACCGCTTGCTCGCCGCAGATGCGTTGCCCGCCTCGGAGTGTCTGAAGGACGTGGTCGCTCGCGTGTTGCCCTGGTGGCACGACGCGGTGGTGCCTCAATTGCGCGCGGGGTTGAGTGTGCTGGTGGTGGCGCACGGCAATTCGCTGCGTGCGTTGATCAAGCACCTCGAGAAAATTGGTGATGACGAGATCGTCGAGTTGAACGTGCCGACCGGCATGCCGCGGCTGTACCGGTTTCAAGATGACCTTTCGCTCGCTGAGGCGCCCCGGTATCTCGATGAAGCGGCAGCGAAGGCGGGCGCTGAGGCCGTGAAGAAGCAGACGGCTGCCCGGTAGCTCACTGCAGCGGTTGGCCCGGGTAGAAGAGGCGCGGTTCACCCGCGTCGACCGGCTCGACCGGTTTGGGCGGAAGGGGTGGAAGCTGCGTCGTCTGCCGCACGGTGGTGCGCGTGCCTGCGAACTTCCCGTCTGCAAAGAGGTACGAAACCTGGCCCTCACCGCCGCCGAAGCGCTTCACGCACGAGGTCGAGTTCGTCACGACCTGGCTGGTCGCCTGCTTCCCCTGCAA
>JAYTAT010000245.1:0-1900 GCA_043737315.1 Archangium sp. | reverse complement strand
GAAGCGGGCTGGTGATGCGCAGCGGCAAGGCAGGGGCCTTCTCGCTCGAAGCAAAATGGGCGGTCACGAAGACGAGGTCAGTGCCTTCGACGAAGCCGACGCGCTCCACCGTGCAGGGCACCTCGCCCATCAACATCTCGTCTGCGCGGTGCAGGGCGCCCAGCTGAAACCTTTCTCCCACGTTCATGCTGAACGGCTGCGGCAGCAGCAGGCCGACCCCTTCGTTCGACACCTCGATGCAGGTCGCGTTCAGCCTCTGGCTGCCCACGAGCAGTGTCGCGGCGACCGGCGTGGCGAGCGGGCGGGCGGCGGAGAGCCGGGCCAGTCGTTTGAAGTCCTCATGAAGCGCAGCTTCCAGCGCAAAGCGCTGAGGCTCACTCAAGGTGATCGAACGACGAATCATGAAAACCTGGCACTTCTTCGCGTGGGGGACGGCCGTAAGAAGTGCGGCGAAAATAGATTTGCCCGCTTTGAGACACAAGGACTGTATCGAGGTGCGCCGATGTAGTCCGGGCGAATATGACTGCGGTGACATGAAGATTCTGAGTTGGAACGTGCTGCACCGCGTGCATGCCGAGACGCACACCGAGAAGGCCGTCGAACGGTGGCCCGACGAAGCGCAGCGCGTGCGCGCGGTGGCCGGCTGGTTGATGAACGCACTGACCGCCGGTGACTTCGACGTGGCGTTGTTGCAGGAGGTCAGTGGAGACGTGTTGGCGGCGCTGCGCGCGCAGTTTCCGGCGCGAAGCGTGCTCGAGCATCTGTATCCACGCGTGCCCAAACGAAACAGCGGGTCGTTGCGCGATCCGCGGGAACACCTGGTGGTGATCGCTCCTGCCGGCGCGAGGATCGTTCGCACGCACACCTTCGAGAACGATCCAGGCAAGGGCTTCTTGATGGTGCAGCTGGCCTCAGGCCCGGTGGTGATCTCCACGCACTTGAGCTGGGGGCCCAAAGCGATCCCGCAACTGCTGCTGCTCTCGCAGGTGCTGCGCGATGCGCCCGGCCCGGTCTGCCTGGGAGGCGACTTCAACGCTGACCGTGACGCGGTCTGTCGCGCGATCCACGAAGGGGCGGTGATCAGCGTGTTCCCCGAGGGCTCGCCGTGCACCCGCCCTCGGGACACCGAAGGGGGCGGGGAAGACATCGATCATCTGCTGTGCCGCGGCGCAAGGTTGACTGAGGCGCACGTGCTCGAGCACGGCGGCCTCTCGGATCACCACCCCGTCGGAGCGACGCTCGAGCTGACGCCCGTGGCATGAGCGATGCGTCAGGGAGCAGGCGGAGGCACCGATGCCGACTCCGAACGAAATCCTTGCGGGCCTGATGAGCATCACCAACCGCTGGTTCGTCTTCGCGGTCGCCTGGCACCTGCTCGTGGCAGCGGGCTTGATCGCCGCCTCACAGCACTGGCGGCCTTCGCCCCGGGTCTCGGGTGCGCTGTTGGTCGCCCCGCTGCTTTCGGTCAGTGCGTTCGCCTGGGGCATTGACGATCGGTTCAACGGCACCGTGTTCCTCGCGCTCAGCGCAGTGCTGGGGTTCATCAGCTGGCACGCCGATCGCGTTGAAGTACCACGACAGAAGTGGATCACCGTGTTGGCGCTGGTGCTGATCTCGTTCGCGTGGGTCTACCCGGAATTTTTACGGGGCTGGCCGCAGGTCGCGTATCTGATCGCAGCGCCGATGGGCCTGGTGCCCTGCCCGACGTTGGCGATGGTGCTCGGGTTCACCTTGCTGGGGTACGGACCTTCGAGCAGGGCCTGGGCGCTCACGCTGGCGCTCGCCGCGAGTTTCTATGCGGGCGTCGGCGTGATGCGGTTGGGCGTGACGATCGACCTGGTGCTGCTGGTGGGCGCGATGGGCCTGGCGGTGCGCGCGCTGGGCCATTCGCGTGGGGCTG
>JAYTAT010000244.1:0-4889 GCA_043737315.1 Archangium sp. | reverse complement strand
CGTTGCAGGTCTTCTTCTTTTCGGTCGGCATCGTGGTGGCGCTGGCCGCTCCTGCCCTCGTGCGCAGCCTGAACCCGGTCGCCAGTTACCAGCCTTCGCCCCTCCCCATCGACGTCAGCACCCTGCCCGAAGATCCCGCGCTCGGCCTGCACCCGGTGGCGACCATCACCAGCGATCCTTCGGGGGGAAAGGTGTTCGTCAACGGCGTCGAGACGGGCAAGACGCCCCTGAAGATTCCGCTCAACGCAGGGGAGCGCAATCAGCTGAAGGTGGAGCTCGCCGGCTTCTTCACCGACGAGCAGACCGGTACGCCCGACGCGCGCGAGCAGCTGTCGATGCACTTCACGCTCAAGTCGGCAGCGACCCTCACCGTCACCAGCGAGCCGCCCGGTGCGCGCGTGCTGGCTGAGCGGCAGGTGGTGCTCGAGAAGACGCCAGGCACCACGCCCCCGCTCGAGGTGGGGCAGACCGAGTTGCTCGTCTCGCTCCCGGGTCATCAGACCGCGCGCCAGCAGCTGGTGCTCACCCGGGGGCAAACCACGCTCCACGTGGTGCTCGTGCCTGGCGTGAAGATCGCCGTCACTTCCGAGCCCGCGCAGGCCGACATCTTTCTGAACGGGCAATGGCAGGGTCTGACCCCAGCCGAGATCTACGTTGCGCCCAAAGGCAAGCAGACCCTCGAGGTGAAGAAAGAGGGCTGGGCCGCCGCGAAGAAGGTCTTCGCTTCGGTGGTCAGACCCACCCTCTTCAAGGTGAAGCTGGTCGACACCGAACGGGTCACTGCTCAAGGCGCCGTGGCGCGGGCGCGCGCGCGGTATGACAAGACCGACGCTGCGCTGGAGAAGGTGCAGGCGCGGCTCGCGAAGAGTTTGAACCCCAACCCGAAGCTCGAGCAGACGCGCCTCGCGCTCGATCGCGAGATGGAGAAGGCCGCCACCGCGCTCGAGCAGGCAGACGCGAAGCTGCGTACTCTCGAGGACTCACGCGGCCGACCACCGCCGCGCGAAAATGAGGCTGAACCGCGCGATGAGTGAGGGTTTGATGAACCACTGACGGCGACTCGCCTCTGTGCTGAAGAGCCGGACATGGCCACGCTGAAGAAGCCGGTTCCGCCCCCTGTCGTCACCCGGTCGACTGCTGCCACGGGCAGACCGGCGGCGCCCGCTCGCCAGCTCGATCCGCGCGATGGCCCGGAGCACCGCCAGTTTCCCCGCGCGAAGATGACCGTGCCCTTCCGCCTCTGGGTGGGCGAAGGCGACGACCTGCGTTTCGAGGCCACGCTGCGCTCAGGCAATGTGTCGGTCAGCGGCGCTTTCCTCGAGTCGACGTTCTTTCTGCCGGTGGGCACCGAAGTGCGCGCCAGCTTCGCGCTCGACCCCAGGGAAGATCCGGTGCTCGCGCGCGCAGAGATCATCCGCACCGAGAGCGCGGGCCGTGATGGCCAGGGCCGCACCGGTTTCGCCCTGCGCTTCGTGGAGTTCTTCGAACAAAGTGAAGTGACTCTGGCCCGGCTCTTCCTGGGTGCCCGCTTGAAAGACTTTGCGCAGGAATACCTCGAGTCGAAACGCGCCCGTTCGCTCACCAGCGAGCTCGATCGCTGCGTCGATGCGCTGGCCGCCTGGGAGCTGCAGAAGGTCACCACCACCGCCAGCCCCTGGGGTGAGAGCACCGACTGAAAACGCCCTCGCGAAGCGCAGAGAGAAGGTGCGCGGTGATGGAAATCTGCGGATCACCGCTGACGGCTCTTTGAGGATTCCACCGCTGTCGTTCGCCATGTCTGCGAGAGCCTTGGGATTTTCTCTCGGCATCCCACCTGCACAGGGGGGCGGCATGCGACAGACTCTGATCCTGGCAACGATGGCGATGTTCACGGCGTGTGGTGCGACGGGCAACGTCCCCTGGGATGAGAACCGCGACGGATTGATCACCGCCTGCGAAGGCCTCAACCCCCACGCCTGCGATGCGACCGTGGGATGTGAGCCGGCCGCCACCGTGTGCCTGGCCATCTGTATCGACGACGGTCACGGCGGTTGCCGGCCTTGCGTCGGCGAAGAGACCTGCCGGCCCACGACGACGCCGCCCCTGTTCGATTGCAGGCAGCTGTCCCTCAACGCCTGCGTTGCCGACCCTCGCTGCGCAATCGCAGCCGAGGCTGACGAGCAGACCGCAGGCGGCGCCGGTTTCGCCGAGCCCCCGCCTCTCCGGCCGGGCAGCTGCGTGAACCGCCCGCCGACGCCGTGTGAACAGCTCTCCGTCGACGTGTGCCTGGCGCGGCCGGGTTGTGCGCTCGAGGCCAGCACCGCCGACATCGCCTGTTTCGCCGAATGCGACTCGGCCGGCAACTGCCGCTGTGCCACGCCGCCGTCGAGCCGCTGCGTGACGCTGCCTGCCCCTGACGTGTGCAGCACCCGTGACCCGAACGTGTGCAGCATCGACGGCCGCTGCGTGCTCGAGCCGGGCGCCGCTTGTGAAGTGTTTTGTGCCCCGGGCGCGAACTGCTCGCCGTGTGCGCCCCCCACGCCCCGCTGCGTGCCGGTGACCCCGGTCGATGAGTGCGGAGCCCGCGACCCCAACGTGTGCAGCATCGACGGCCGCTGTGAGCTCCTCCAGCAGACCCCGGTGTGCGACGTCATCTGCGCCCCCGATGGCACCTGCCCGCCCTGCCTCGATGAGACCGTGCGCTGCGTGCCGGTGAGCCCTCCTGACCTCTGCTTCAGCCGCGACATCAACTCGTGCGAAGTCGATGGTCGCTGCGTGGTGCAGGCGTGGGCGTGCCCGGCCATCTGCACCCCCGACGGCAACGGTGGTTGCGAGCCTTGCGATGCACCCCCGGTGGCTTGCGTGCCCGCGCCGGTTCCCGACGTGTGTGGCAGCCGCGACCTCGCCACCTGCAGCATCGACGGCCAGTGCCGCGTGGAGAGCTGGGCCTGCCCCGCGGTGTGCATCGACGACGGCCAGGGTGGCTGCCTGCCCTGCAACACCCCGCCTGATGCGTGCGTGCCGGTGCAGCCGGTCGACCGCTGCGAAGGTCTTGACCGCGCCAGCTGCAGCGCGGTGGGTTGCACCGTCATCGAGCTGGCCTGCACGCTCGAGTGCCGCGACGACGGCCACGGCGGGTGCCTGCCTTGCGCCGCGTTCCTGTGCAGCGACTCGGGCTCGGATGGCGGCAGCGCTCCCCCCGCCCCGTAGTGCGCTCGAGGATGTGGCCATTCAACCTTCTGCGGGCGCTCCGGCAGGGTCGTCTCGGGTGAACCCCTACGTGTTGCCGCGTAGACACTCGCGCTCGCAGTTCGTCTCGACGCGTTGCATCTTGAATACATGCCGGTGATGCACGACGGGCCACACGACATTGCGCGCGCCATTCTCGCGGGCTTCGACAAGCACTACCGCTTGTTCAGGGCCATCAGCGCGGGCGCGAAGGAACGGTTCGAAGCCAGCGACTGGGCAGCCGTACGCTCGGCCAATCGTGAGCGCATCGACATGTATGATTTGCGCGTGCGGGAAGGGGTGGCCACGCTCCGGCAATTTCCGCGCGTGAGTGACGAGGCGTTGTGGCCCGCCATCAAACACGCCTACGTCGCCTTGTTGCTCGAGCATCAGCAGCCCGAGCTGGCCGAGACGTTCTTCAACTCGGTCGCCTCCCGCGTGCTGGCGCGCTCCTATTACAACAACCAACACATCTTCTGGCGGCGCGCGGTCTCTACCGAACACATCGAGAGCCTGCGCCCCACGTACAACGTCTACTACCCCGCAGAGCTCGGGCTGCGCGCGACGCTCAAGGCCATCTTCCTCGACGCGCAGCTGGTGTGCCCCTGGGAGGATCTCGAGCGCGATCTCCACGCGCTGCTGCACGTGGTCAGTGAGCTGCTGCCCAAGCCGCGCGAGGTGACGCAGTCACTGCAGGTGCACGTGCTCAGCTCGTTGTTCTATCGAAACCGCTCGGCCTACCTGGTGGGCCGGCTCGACACGGGCACCCTCGAGGTTCCGTTCGCGGTGCCCATTTGCAAGAACGCGAAGGGCGAGCTGTATCTCGACGGTGCGTTGGCGGGACAAGAGCAGCTGGGCACGGTCTTCTCGCTCGCCCGGGCCTACTTCATGGTCGACATGGAAGTGCCCTCGGGCTTCATCGCGTTCTTGAAGACGCTCTTTCCCAGCAAGCCGGCCGCCGAGCTGTACGTCGCGCTGGGCCTGCAGAAGCAGGGCAAGACCGAGTTCTACCGCGACCTCTTCGATCACCTGCGGCACTCCAGCGATCGGTTCGTCATCGCGCCGGGCGTCAAGGGCATGGTGATGGTGGTCTTCACGCTGCCCTCGTTCCCGTACGTCTTCAAGGTCATCCGCGACCGTTTCGAGCCGCCCAAGGACGTCGATCGCAAGAAGGTGATGGAGCAGTACCTCGTCGTCAAATACCACGACCGCGTCGGCCGCCTCGCTGACGCGCTGGAGTACTCACAGGTCGCGCTGCCCAGCACCCGCCTCGACCCCGCCCTGCTCGAAGAGCTCAAACAGCTGGCGCCTTCACAGCTCGAGACCGACGGCGACAAGCTGGTGCTGCAGCACGTGTACATCGAGCGGCGCATGGTGCCCCTCGACGTGTGGCTGCAGGGGGCCGACGACGCGAAGTTGAGACACGGGCTGTTCGAGTTCGGTCAGGCGGTGCGCGAGCTTGCAGGCGCTAACATCTTTCCAGGTGACCTGCTGCTCAAGAACTTCGGGGTGACGCGCTCGGGGCGCGTGGTGTTCTACGACTATGACGAGCTGGCGAAGGTGACGGACTGCTCGTTTCGCAAGCTGCCCACGCCCCGCGACGATGAAGAGAACTGGTCAGGCGAGCCGTGGTTCTTCGTGGGCGCCAACGACATCTTCCCCGAAGAGCTGCCGAAGTTTCT
>JAYTAT010000243.1:0-11887 GCA_043737315.1 Archangium sp. | reverse complement strand
CAGCTCGCGCCGCGACCCGTCAACACCACGGGGAACGTCTTGAGAATCAAGCTGATGTCTTTCGAGAACGTCCAGGTGTCGATGTACTGGAGATCCATGTACATCCACTGCTCGAAGCTGATCTCGTTGCGCCCGGACACCTGCCAGATGCACGTCAGGCCGGGGCGCACCGAAAGGCGGCGGCGCTGCCAGGGCTCGTACCTGGCCACTTCGTTGGGCAGCGGGGGGCGCGGGCCGACCACGCTCATGTCACCCCGCAGCACGTTGATGAGCTGGGGCAGCTCGTCGATGGAGAACTTGCGCAGGATGCGGCCGATGGGCGTGATGCGCGGATCTTTCTTCATCTTGAAGACGGGCCCGTCGACCTCGTTCTGCTGAGCCAGCTGCGCCTTCAGGGCCTCAGCGTTCTCGACCATGGTGCGGAACTTGAGCATCTGGAATGGGCGGCCGTGCAGGCCGGTGCGCGTCTGGCGGAAGAGCAGCGGGCCGCTCGAGGTGAGCTTGACCACCGCGGCGACGATGAGCAGCAGCGGCGCGAGCACCCACAAGGCCACGCCCGACGAGACGATGTCGAAGAGGCGTTTGAAGGCCATGCCGATGGGGCGCGACTGCACCGACTGGTAGTGGATGTAGCCGTCACCGACGCCGTGGCTGGGCAGCGGGCGGGCGCGCTCGAGGCGAAAGTTCACCGCGGGCATCGCGAAGGGCACGCCGAACCGCTCGCACACCTTCACCGCCGACTGAATCTCTTCGAAGTGCGCGGAGTGCGTGGAGGCGAAGTACACCTCGGCGACCGGCACCGAACGCAGCACCGACTCGAACTCTGCGGCCGAGCCCAGCACCCCGGCCTTCAGCGCGCGCGCGGGCTGCTCGTTGTTGAAGCGCACCATGCCCAGGACTTCGTGACGGCCCTTGCGGCGCAGATCGTCGAGCGTGGCGCGGGCGAGCGGGCCGGTGCCCACCACCAGCACTTCGTCGATGGGGCCCGAGCGGGGCGAGAAGGTGCGGAAGACCGTCGCGCGCAGCACCAGCGCCACCGGCCAGAGCACCAGCAGAAAGATGCCGACGTTGGGCAGGCCTGCGTCGGGCAGCACCAGCACCATCACGGCCAACGCGGTGGTGACGGCCAGCACGAGGATCGAGGTCATCGCGCCGTCGTCGAACGGCATGCGGTCAGATGCCCAGGGATCGTAGTGACGCAGGGCCATCGCGGTGACCAGCCAGGTACCAATGGCGGCGAGGGCAAAAGTGGAAATGGGGCTGGTGGTCAGCGGATGCCCGGAGAGCACCGTCGCGCCAGTCGAGGCGAGGACCAGCGCCAGAAGATCGAGGAGCAGACTCGTGCGGGCAACGGCGCCGGCGGCGATTCTCCCGAAAAGTGAGTTCATGTAGGTCTTTCGGTTTTCAAACTGGCAAGAATTTCGACTTCGCTAGAATCTTCGCTAAAAAAAATGCACTACAACGCAACGCGTCAGTCGGCAACCCACCTGAATCACTCTCTTATTGTGCCGAAGTCGTGACGGCGATGCACTGCACGTTCGGGGCCGAACGACGCACTGCGCCATCCCTCCGTAATAACGCGGCATGTCAGAATGCCTTACAACTCCAATTTGATGGAATGGACCCAGAACGAAGGCATGGACGCTCCACAAACCCGGCCCCGCTGCACGCCGGCGATGCCCCCCCGGCGTCCTCGTTGTTCAGCACGAGTCGTTCCACCGCCGCGGCGGCCGAGGTTTCCCCTGCAGTTGCCGGTGCCGGGCCGAGGACCCCTTGAAGCCAGCGCAGCTGATGCGGGTTTGCGCGCAGGTGATGCTGGAGAGGCGCGAGGTCACTGTGTCGACTCTGAGCACGACCGCGCTCACTGAGGACTTGTGGCTGCGCGTGTTCGGCCGCTGCGGCGATGGTTACGCGATGACCGCGTCGGGTGCCTGAGCGGGAAGCGCGGCGGGCACCTTCCACGCGTTCACCCGCGTGGCCAGGCGGCCGATGATCGCCAACGAGGTGCCCACGAAGAGGTCGAACATCTCGCTCTGGGTGCCCATGTCGCCGAAGGCCTGCATCAAGTAGGTGGTGATGATGCATAAGGCGATGAGCAGCGCGACCCGTTCTCGCCAATCGGCGGTCGACGGGAGCGTACGGCCCAGAAAGAACAGGGCGACCGCGAGGTAGCCGAGCACCGCGGTGAAGCCGAAGATGCCGCCGATCCACATCAGCCAGAGGACCGAGTTGTGGCCGACGTGCCCGAACGCCGACTGGCGGAAGTCATTGCTGGGCACGTACTCGGTGAAGGCGTGCCCGAAACCCTGGCCGAAGAGCATGTTGTTTTCCCAGCTCTTCATCAGGTTGTAGTTCTCGATGTCGCGCTCGACGTTGGAGCTCTCTTCTTCGGTGTCTTCCGCGGGCGCGATGATCGAGCGCACCTTCTGGGCGGGGCCGAAGATCTTGCTGTTGGGCGCGTTCCAGCCGGCGACCAGGTAGAGCAGCATGAACGGGGCGAGCGCCACCGCCACCCGCTTCAGCTTGAGCTTCATCTCGTGCATGGGGCTGAGCCAGGCGATGAGGCCCAGGGCCATCACGATGTCGACGTAGGCGATGCGGCGATCGTTGAGCTTGAGGGCCAGCGCGATGACCGGCAACCACAGCAGCATCAACCAGAAGTGTTTTCGAATCGGCTTTTCCCAGAAGAGCGTCAGCGCCGTCACCACCGCGGTCACGAAGATCATCGTGTCGTTGTGACCTGTGGTGTGCGGCGGGTACACGCCCCGCGGGAAGGCGATGGCGTACATGAAGAAGATGCCCAGGAACGCCTTCACCAGGCTGCCGGCCACCAGCACGGCGAAGAGCTTGGGCAGGTCTTTGGGAATGTCGAGCGCGTAGAGCGCGAGCGTGGCGGCGATGGGCAACATCAACAACGCGCGAAACTGCCAGAGCGCTTCGCGGAAGATGCCGCCGCGGGCGAGGCCCATCACCACCATCACGCCGACCGCGAGGGCCGAAACAATCAACGCCAGCTGCAGTGGGCGAGGCGCCAGACCTCGAATGGGGTCGAGCTTCTCGAGCTGCTCGCGCGGCATCCAGATGCGGCGCAGCAGCATGAGCCCGGTCAGCCCCAGAACGCCCAGCTCGACGCCGGTGAAGAGCGCCACGTTGCCGAAGAACGACCTGCCCAGCGAAAACAGAGGTGACTGCCAGACGCCGGCGTAGGCGCGGTCGGTGGGGTCGTCGAGCGTGACGGCGAGAAAAGCGAGCAGCAGGAAC
The DNA here is from genome assembly GCA_043737315.1 of Archangium sp. Lineage (GTDB taxonomy): Bacteria > Myxococcota > Myxococcia > Myxococcales > Myxococcaceae > Archangium_A. The sequence goes on along the minus strand of JAYTAT010000243.1, from coordinate 8,626 downwards.
GGCCATTTGAGCGGCCGGGTCCACAACAACCAGGCGGCCACGAAAGCCAGCGGCGGGAGAATCGAGACGGCGAGCCGGCCTTTGGAAAAGCCGATGACCGCTCCGGTGAAGATCGCCACCGACAGGCCGAGCAGCACGCCCTTGAAGGTGGGCATCACCCGCTCCTTCACCTTCTGGCGCAGCGCGCTGAGCACCGGCAGCCCCACCAGCGTCTTCACCTCGTTGCCCGAGAGCAGCCGGCGGCTGGTCAAAGCCAGCATCAACGCGCCCACGAGGCCCGCGAGCATCGAGGCGATGACGGCGGTCAACACGCGCGCGAAGGGGCCGTTGCCCGAAGGCTCACGCGGTCGCAACGGAGGGCGAACCAGGTTGAAACGCAAGGTGTTGCTCTGGCGGAACACCTCGGCGCTGATGCGTTTTTCTTCGGCCGCGACGAGAAGATCGGCGGCGCGTGATTGATCGCGGAACAGCTGATCCTTGTCGCTTTCCAGCTGCGCCCAGCCGCCGGGCTTGAGCAGGGTCGCCTTCATGCGGTTGACACGTTCATCCATCTCGCCGCGCACGCTCAACAGCTGCACGTCGAGGGCATCGGCGGCGTCTTGCAGCGTCTTGCCTTCACGCTGGGCGCGCAGCTGCAGCAGGGTGCCCAGTGTGTTCTCCACCAGGGCGAGGGCGAGCTCGGGGGAAGGCCACTCCACGAAGATGCGCACCTTGTTGGCTTCGACGGTCACCGACAACCGCTTGTCGAGAATGGCCACCAGCGCCTCGAGGCGATCCTTCTCTTCCATCGGCCCCAGAATGGCGGCCTGCAGGCGATCTTTGAGCTTGAGGGGCCAGGGGCGGCCGACATCCCACTGATCGATGAGACCGGTGCGCTTGACGATCGACACCAGGCGCTCGCGAGAGCGAAGCAGTTCGGGCACCGCCTTGAGCTCGTCGGGTGACGAAGGCACGGCGGCGAAGGGGTTGGCGAGGCGATGCACCATCACCGGCTCGACCACCAGCACGTGGGCTTCCGCGGGGTACATCTCAGGCACGGCCTGCGACGCGAGAAATGCGCAGCCGTAGGTGAGCAGCGCGCAGAACACCGCGGCCCACCGGTAACGCTTCAACACGATGCGGGAGAACTCGAGCAAGGTCACCCCACTCGCGGGATGACGACCCGCAGTAGAAACACGTAGAAGAGGTTGAAGAGCAGCACTCCTATGAGCGCGCGCTTAAGTCCGCGTACCGGATGCGCGTCGCGCGAAGCCATGAGCGGAACGCTCACGAGCGCGAAGCAAACGGAGAGGAGTAAGAGTTTCGCCATGAGATTTGGGAACTACCATGAACGGCCTGAACTCGGCCCAGGGGGGCCGCCTCAGCGCGGCTGCAATAACCATGAACATCTTCACCACTGACGCTTTCCTCGAAACTGCGGGGGCGCTGTTCTACCCCCAGCGCAAACGCACCATCGAAGTGTGCCGGCTCGAGGGCAGGCGGCTGAGGCTGCTGGTGCTGGATGGCGAAGAGGTGGTGGGGCGCATGCCCTTCTACGACTTCCCCCAGCCGATGGACGACGCGAAGGGCCCGGTGGATCGTGAGATCTTCTACCTGCCGCGCACCGTGCTGAAGACCCTGAAGCTCGAGGGTCGCACGCCCGAGGCGCAGGGCCTGCAGCCTTCGCCGTACGTCGACTGGAAAAACTTGCCCACGTGGAAGGACTACGAGGCGAGGTGGAAGATGAGCGCGGTGACACGCACCCACGACGGAGCGCGGCAGCGGCGGCGCCTCGAGAAGGAGCTGGGGCCGGTGCGCTTTCAGCTCGACGACCCGCGGCCCGAGGTCTTCGACGCGTGCGTGCAGTGGAAGTCGTCGCAGTACAAGGCGACGGGGCTGACCGACATGTTCGCCGACCCGCGCAACGTGGCGCTGTTCCGCCGGCTGCGAGAGCGAGGCGTGCTGCTGGTGAGCAGCCTCAGCGCGGGCGACACGTTGTTGGCGGTGCACTTCGGCTCGTCGCACGACGGGCGCTTGAGTTGGTGGGTGCCGGCGTACGACGCGAAGTACGGCAAGTTCTCCCCGGGCCGGCTGCTGCTCGAGGAGCTCTTGGCGGAAAGCTACGACCGCGGCGACGTCGAGTTCGACTTCCTCATCGGTGATGAGCCGTACAAATTTCAGTACGCCACGCACAACCGGGTCATCGGGCCGGTGGGCACGCCGCCGCTCAAGGAGGTCTTCATGAAGAAGGCCATGGCGCAGGCGAAGGCATTGCTGGAGAAGAGCCCGCGCGCGATGGAACTTGCGCGAACTCTGCAAAAACGATTTCGGGCTGCGCTGTAGGTCGATCCCCCCCTCTTTCCCACGGGGAGGGGGGGCTACTTCTGCCCCGGCAACTTCATCTCGATCACCGAGATCGAATACGGAGGCAGCCGATACGGCCGCCCCACGGGCACCTCGCGAGGCAGAAACCCGCGAGCATCACCGGTGTACGTGAAGACCCGCTGCGACTCAGCCACCGCACAACCGCTGAGCTCCACGTTCGCCTCGAGCGCGTCGTTGGGCGAAAAATTGAGCGCCACCAAAGTCAGCCGCTTCCCGTCGGGGGAACGAGCCGCGAAGATCGACGCATCTCTGGGCGCGGTCGTGGGCAGCGCAAGCTGCTCGAAGTGCGCGCCCTGGCCGTCGTAATCCCTGAAGGCGCGGAACGCCCAGAACGCCGGGGAACCATCGGGGGGGTACGTCCAGTACCAGGCGGCGTACAGCCCCTCCTGGCCGAACCGGCCCAGCGCCTCGGCGAGCGCGAGCCCACCCGACAGATGTTTCTCCGCGCCGAAGTTGTACTCGCCGATGGCCAGCTTGAGCCCGGGGTAGTTCTCCTTCACGAGCTCACGCATGCGCGGAATCAAGCGCACCGGCTCCTTGATCCACGACTCATCGGTGTACTTAGGATCCCACAGGCCACGGGTCGAACGAATGCGCAGCGCGTTGGTCTCTGCGTCGGTCTTGCCGTCGGTGCCCACGCCGAGCCCACGGGCTTGCGGGTAGTAGTGAAGGTCGAGCACGTCGAGCACCCGCGTACCTGTCTTCTTCTCGTGCGCCGCCAACTTCGCGAGCCACCAGTCGAGCAGCGGCACATCGTCGTGTTTGCGGCGATCGGGCTTGAGGCTGAAGCCGGCCTTGGCGTCGATGGCTGAATAGAAATACCCGGGCCAGCCCCACTCTGCCGGGCCCGCGATGACCGCGTCGGGGGCCACCTTGCGCACGGCAGAGCCGTATTGCACGGTGCGCTCGAGCAGCTCGTCATAGCCGACGGGCTCGGGGTGAACGTCGCGGTGGGTGTCGTTCCACAACGCGGGTTCGTTATCGAGGAAGTACACATCGACGCTCTTGCCGCGTTTCGCCTCATGCCCGCGAATGGCGGTGACCCAACGCGCGACGAAGTCAGGGGGCGCGGCGACGCTGGTGCGAGAAGGATTTCCAGGAGCGATGGGCTTGCCATCCTTGCCCTTGCCGTTGCCCGCGTTGTGACCGTCGGGGTCGAACGCCTCCTGCGACGGATACTCAGATTTCGGGAACGACGACGAGCGCGTGTCTTTCGCCACCCAGCCGATGGTGGGCAGCGTGATGGCCGAGCCGACGCGGCGATCACGATTCACGTCGAGGAAGCTCTTCCAGCTGTACCCGGGCGTGCCCACGTAATCGACGTTGCGGAAGTAGTAGTCAGAGGCGGTGTTCCAGGCGTTGCCGAGCTCCCAGTTGTAGCGGCTCATGGGGTTACCGCCCCAGCGCCGCGAGGTGGCGTTGAGCTTCCACTGGTGGGTGTCTCTCTCGTCGAGGCGGGCGTTGAGGGCGATGCCGTAGATGAGCGGGCTGATGTCCTGCCCCCGGGCGCTGCAGTCGACGGAAAAGGCCGCCGGAAGCCCGGGCTGATTGAGCGCCGCTTCAGCCTTCCTCACCTGCTGTGCGTCTGCGGGCGTGAGGCCCACACGATCGATCTCGACCAAACCCGGCGCGGGAATCGGCCAGTACGCGCGCAGCACCACGTGATCGAACGGGCGCAGCATGGGGTTCAACTCCGACATGGGAATGTAGACCTCGCTCCACCCATCCTTGAAATCGGTGCGGTGCTCGGGGGTCACCTTCACGCGCGGGAAGACATCGGCTTGCTCCGAGTCGACGCGCACCTCGAGAAAATCAGAGACCGCAGGCGTGCCCTTGATGCGAAAGACGACGCCGCCGAACGTGCCGGTGAAGTTGGAGCGCGTGAGGATCCACCCGCCGTAGTTCGACATGAGGTGCTTCTCGGGCTCGCCGCTCTTGCGCGGTTGCCGGTCTGCCCAGCCATGGTCCTGCCAGCCGTTCTGCAGATCGCCGTTGTAGATCCACGCCGTGACGTTGGGCGTCTTGGTGGTGCGCGTGCCCGAAATGAAGTTCGCGCGCTTCGGAGGCGCAGCGGCGCTGTTGCGACAATCGAGCAGCGTGACGCCGAGGATGAGGAGAGAGGCGATGCGCATGGGCTGAGCCTGTTACGGCCGGCACTGCAGAAAGTCACCCGCATCGCCTCAGTGATTTCCGTCACCATTTCCGACTCCCTGAATCCGGTGAAGCCAAGCGCACGGGCAGCTGTGTTAGGGCTTGGGCCTGCTCATGTGGAAGACGCTCATCGCCGATGCCGTCGAGTTGCGCCGCGCCGCGAACTTCGGTGGCGGCGCGCGCGGGCTGCTCAAGACCGTGCTGACCACCGATGGCTATCGCATCCTGGTGATGAACCGGGTGCGTGAGGTGGCGCGCAGGTTCCACGTGCCGGGGATCAACGCGGTCTTGCGTTCGGCGCAGCAGGCGATGGCGGGCATCGAGATCGGCAAGGAGGTCACGCTGGGGCAAGGCGTGTACTTCGTGCACCCGGTCGGCGTGGTGATCGGCGGCAACTCGGTCATCGGCAATCGTGTGCGCTTCTACGGCAGCAACACCATCGGCACGGCGAGCGACAACGGCTACCCGGTGATCGAAGACGACGTGTGGATCGGTGCGGGGGCGCGCATTCTGGGCCCCGTACGCGTCGGCGCGCGGTCGCGAATCGGAGCGAACGCGGTGGTGCTCAGCGACGTGCCGCCTGACTGCGTCGCGGTGGGCATTCCCGCTCGATTCAAACCACGCACCGACTGAACCGGCGTCGTGCGCCCGGGCGGCGGGAGCGGCGCTGACGAAACCGGCTTGGCGGAGCGGCCTTGACGCTCAGTTATGGGCTCGACCGGTCGACTGAAGACGTCGATCTCCTCCAGGACGATGCCGAGGTCAGAGCGCTCATCAAGAGCGCTGAGTTCGGTGAGGCACTGGCGGCCACCCAACGCCGAGCTGGAGCCCCGGGGGCTCTACCTCACGCACATCTGGGGACCGGTGACGCTCAGGAAAGCGGCACGATGAAGTCGGTCAGCTCAACCCTCGCGTTTGGTGAAACGACCAGCTTCAGAACGCAACGCGCCCTTTTCGACGAGCGCCTGCAGCAGATCGAGCGCGAACGGTGCACCGGGCAAGGCCGCCCCATCGATCGCTTGCTCTGCTTCGTCGAGCGACATGCCATCACGCAGCACGGCGAGCGCCTGGTGTTCCGCCGCGTTCAACTCGACTGCGTTCTTCGTCTTCGGCGCCGTGTTCGGGGCCGCCGTCACCTGCGCTCTCGCCGGTACCAGTGCGCCCAGCGAAGCCGCAGAGACGTCGAGCTTGAGCGCCCGCACTTCCGCCGACAACGCCTCGCGCGCGGCAGCCACGCTCTCGAAACGATGGGCTGGCTCCATCGCGGTCATCTTCGCGACGAGCTCGCGAAATGGTTTCCCGGGCAGCGCAGGCAGGCCCACTTCCGTCACCAACCGGATCACCTCGACGTCTTCATCTGCGTCGAAGGCCTGACGATGCGCGAGGCACTCCCACAGAACCACGCCCAGCGAATACTGATCACTCTTCGCATCCGTGACGTCTTCGAGAAGTTGCTCGGGCGCCGCGTAGGCCAGCTTGCCGCCCGTCGCACCCTGCCCCGTCAACGAAGCCACGCCGAAGTCGATCAACTTCACCGCGCCCGCCGAGCTGACCAACAGGTTGTGCGGGCTCACGTCACGATGCACCACCGGGGTCAGCCGGCCCGACGCGTCTTTCGCGCCGTGCGCCACGCTCAACGCCGTCGCCGCCTCGAGCGCCACTCTCAAGGCAGCGCCCACCGGCAGCGGGCCTTTGACGAGCAGCGCCTGCAGGTCGACGCCGTCGACGAACTCCATCGCCAGGAACCACTGCCCGTCCACGTCACCCAGCTCGACGATGCGCACGATGGTCGGATCATTGAGCCGAGCCACCACCCGCGCTTCGTGCAGAAACCGATCGAGGAACGCCTGGTCGGCCGCGAGCCGGGGCAGAATCCGCTTGATGACGAGGGTCTGCGAGCCCTTGCGCGCGAGGAACACCTCGCCCATGCCGCCTGCGCCCAGACGCTCGAGCAGCTCGTACTGACCGAAGGAAGTCAGCGGACCTCGACGACCGTCATCGAGCCGATGAGCGGGGTGATCTCGGCGCTGCTCTCTTCACCGACCGCGAGCCGCGCGGGGTTGGCGACGTCCTGGCCGAAGGTGGGATCGAGCTGCGTCCACTCGCCGACGTACGCCTCGACCCACTCGTGCCAGTAGAGCGCCGGCACCTTGTCGTCGTTCATCAGGTACACCAGCCCGTCGATGCGCTTGGCCGGAATGCCCAGCGAACGCAGCATCGAGACGGCGAGCAACGAGTGCTCTGTGCAATCGCCCTTGCGCAGCTTGAGCACGTCACCTGCGCTGTCGGAAGACACGCCGTAGTCCTTCTCGAGATTGGTGAAGACCCACTGGTTGACCTTCTTCGCCACCGTCCACGCGTCTTTCTCGGTGCCGGCGATCGCCTTGGCCTGCGCGATGATGTCGAGGTTGTCTGACTCGACGGCGATGGTGGCCTTGAGGTTCTTGCCACCGTTCGGGTCGGCGAGCGGGCGCGGCTTGAGGATCTTCGGCGGCGCGGCAGTGACGGTGACCACGACCTTGCCCTCACCTTCCTGCTTCCACTGCTGCCGGTACGTGTTGTTCCAGAAGCGCTCGGTGACGCCGGTGAGCACCATGGTGAACTTGCCGGGCACCGTCTTGGCCTCGGGGGGCGCGGGCCTGGGAAGCGTCACGCGGGTCAGCGAGAACACCTCGACGAGATCGATGCGCTTGGCGACGTCTTCCGGCTCGAGCAAGCCCGTCATCATCGGGCCGTACTGCACCTCGACCATGCGGCCCTTCTGATCGACCCAGGCCTCGGTCGGCACCTTCTCTTTCTCGGAGATGGTGGTGACCTTGCGCAGCTGCGCCTTCACGCCGCCCACCACGCGCGCCTCGGTGCCCCCCACGGTGGTGGTCACCATGTACTGCTCGAGATCGGTCGAGTCGGTGATGGTGCCCACGATCTTCGCGTTGCGCTTGAGGGCCACGCGCGCCTGATCAGCGTCCTCCACCACTTCTTTCGAGGGCGGGAGCATCTTGATCTCGTTCGGCTTGCCGGGCTTTTTGCGCACGACGCGAACACCTTCAGGCAGCGCGCTGCCCTCGAGGCTCTGGGCGCCGCCGTCGCCTGACTGCTCCATCACGAAGGTGAGCAGCCTGCCGCCCGGCTTCGATTCGTAGACGCGCGTCTCTCTCATCGTGCGATCGCTGACCGACGCGCCGACCTTGGCCTTGAAGTGCAGCTCGGTCAGCGCGGTCACCGTGTCCTTCTTGGGCGAGAGCGTGATGCTGCTGAACATGTAGCCAATCTTCTGGCCCTTCAAATACAGCCCCATGAACTCGCCCCCCTCGGGGCGGGGCACCTTCACCACATCGGTCAACGGCTGGGCGCTGACGAGCGCGGGCACCAGGGCGAGGCAGAGGGCAAACGAGCGGGCCAGGATCAACGGGTACTTCCTTTCGGGGCAACTTCGACGCCGGCTTCGACGCAGTACGCCCAACCCTATGCATCGGATTGTTCCGCATGCATCCGCAAAACAGAGCCCGCAGCATCGAAATGGCCGGATAAGGCGCTGATCCACCATGGCCAAGACCCTCCCGAAGACCGGAACCCCGCGCGAAACCGTCATGCAGCAGCTCAAGGCCCTGCACACCGACGACGCGAAGTGGAAGGACGGGCGCACCTTCAGCCTCGTGTACTTCGCGGGTGACGAGGTCTCTGCCCTGCTCAAAGACGCGTACGGCGAGTTCATCGCGGAGAACGGCCTGTCGCCCGTGGCATTCCCCTCGCTGCGCCAGATGGAGTGCGAGGTGGTGTCGATGGCCGCCGACCTGCTGGGGGGAAATGAAGACGTGGCAGGCACGATGACCTCGGGGGGCACCGAGAGCATCATGATGGCGATCAAGACCGCTCGCGAGTGGGGCAAGAAAATCAAAGGCATCAAGCGGCCACACCTCATCGTGCCCGCGTCTGCGCACCCCGCGTTCGACAAGGCGGTGCACTACTTCGACGTCGACTATTCGCACGCGCCCCTGCTGCCTGATTTCCGGGTCGACGTGGTCGCGATGGAAAAACTGATCCGCCCCGAGACGGTGCTGCTCGTCGGCAGCGCACCTTCGTACCCGCATGGCGTCATCGACGACATCAC
>JAYTAT010000242.1:0-1903 GCA_043737315.1 Archangium sp. | reverse complement strand
GCAGGTCGATGCGCTCGGTGGCCGGGTGTGCCTCACGTGGTTTGCCCTGGGGCAGGGTGGCCTCTTCCCAATCGGGCACGCGGGTGCTGCCGAGGTTCTCGGCGCTGCCGGCGTCGGGTGGGAGCGAATCGAGGCCCAGGGTCTGCCAGAGCTGATCGAGCGTGCTGGAGGAACTGCTCATAAAAACAACCTTACAGGCACACCTCTGAAGGAAGCTGCCCTGATGAATTGCACCGCGTGCGGCTACTACAACCCGCCCCATCAGCTGACGTGCTTTCACTGCGCGTTGCCGCTGCCCATCCCTTCGGGTGATGCGATCTGCGCGGTGCACCCCGTCGTGAAGGCCCAGGGCGCCTGCTCTCGCTGCGGCACGTTCGGGTGTGGTGACTGTCTGTCTTCGCGCGGGGCGGATTGGTTGTGCAGCAAGTGCATGAGCCTGGTCAGCGAGCTGCCGTGGGATGAGCGGGAGTCGCTGGGTCTATGGAAGGCGTGGTGGCGCACGGCGGTGTTGATGATCTCGAGCCCCAACGTCTCACTGGCGACCGCCGCGCCCGACGCCGCGTTGGGGAGCTCGGTCGGCTTCGCTTCGCTGTCTGCGCTGGTGGGCCTGGTCCCCACGTTTTTGGTGGGCACCCCTTTGCTGGTGCTGATGCAGTCGTTCAGCCCCGAAAGGGCCGCCGTGCCGAACATGGCGTTGTTCCTCGTGCTCGGAATGCTCGTCTACCTGGCCATCACGTTCGCCTTCACGCTGGGCAGCATGTTCTTCATCTCGGGGCTCGAGCACGCGACGCTCAAGTTGCTGGGCGCAAAACCCAGGAGCTTCACAGTCACCGTGCGCGCACATGCGCTGGCAATGAGCCCGTACCTGCTGGGCGTCATCCCCTTCTGCAGCTTCTACGTCTATCCCCTCTGGGCGATGGTGCTGCGCATCATGGCGCTGATGCACCTGCACAAGACGAGCGCCGGCAAGGCCGCGGCGGCGGTGATCCTGCCCGTCTTGTTGTTGTGCGGCGGCTTCATCGGCCTCTACGGGGCCGTGATCGCGCTCGCGATGGGCTTGCGGCACTGATATCTCTGGGCTCCCCATGTCCAACGAAGTCAACGCTCTGGTCGATGACATTACGGACCGCGTGAAGCGGCGCCTCGACGCCCTGCGGGTCGGCAAAGAAGAACCCTGCACGCCGGGCCCCGCGAAGAGTGGCAACGGCGCGGTCAGCCCCGTCACCAGCGCGGCCGAGTGTGCGCCTTCGTGCTTCGAGTGCGTGAACCACGACACCTGCGGCACCTCGTTGTCGATTCGCGCGGGGCTGACCGAGCGCGTGACGCCCGATCGCCTGCGCACCAGCAAAGACATCGCGCAGTTCATCGACCACACCCTGCTCAAGCCCGAGGCCACCCGCGAAGAGGTGCTCAAGCTGTGCGAAGAGGCCAAGAAGTACGGCTTTGCCACGGTGTGCGTGAACTCGACCAACGTGGGCACGGCGGCGCGCGCGCTCCATGGTTCGTCGGTGATCGCGATCGCGGTGGTCGGTTTTCCGCTCGGCGCGGGCGTGCCTTCGGCCAAGGCGTTCGAGACCCGTGAAGCGGTGCGTTGCGGCGCGAAAGAGATCGACACCGTCATCAACATCGGTGCGCTCCGGGCGAAGGACTACGCCCTGGTGCAGAAAGACATCGAGGCGGTGGTCAATGCCGCGAAGCCCTGGCCGGTGAAGGTGATCCTCGAGACCTCGCAGCTCAAAGACGAAGAGAAGATCATCGGCTGTGCGCTCTCGAAGGCGGCGGGTGCGGCGTTCGTGAAGACGTCGACTGGTTTTGCGCAGGGCGGGGCGACCGTGGAAGACGTGGCCCTCATGCGCCGCATCGTCGGTGATGACGTCGGCGTGAAGGCGTCGGGTGGGGTTCG
>JAYTAT010000241.1:0-11887 GCA_043737315.1 Archangium sp. | reverse complement strand
TTCCATGGAGCCACGCTGGGGAAGAGCCGCGCTGGTGTTGCTGCTGATCGGCGGCACGGTGGGGCCGGTGCTCGATGGCCTGCACACCTTCTCCGGTGCGACCTGGTACGCGGCGCCGCAGTTCCTCAAGTCGGTCTGGTGGTGCCCGCCTCTGTTCGCCGGAGCGGCGCTCGGCATCGGCCTGGGGCGCCTCGTCACGGAAAGAGTGCTGCGTGTTCCCCTCGTCGACCCCGGCGCACGCACGGCAGCGCTCTCGATGGCTGCCTTCGTGGCCGCCTACGCCTGCTCGGCCTTCTTGCCGGTCTCTGAGTTCAGCAAAGCGGTGCTGTGGTGCGCGCTCGCCGCGGTCGTCTTCATTCGCCTCGACCCGTCACGGCCCGCCGCCTGGCCTGATTCGTTACCCCGCGAGCGCAGGTGTGCACGGTCGAACGCAACGTTTGCTGTGTGACGTCCCCATCGATCGCTCTGGGGCGGGCTGGTCAGGGGAATGCATGGGTCGGCTGCACACTCGCAGACAACGGCTGAGGCCGCTGACTCAGGAGATTCCATGTCGCGTATCGCAGCCGTACTCGTGTCGCTCGCCACGGTGTCGTGTACCGGAATCATGTCGACCCCCGACGGGAGCGGCAGCTCGACCGTCGAGGTCGTCGAGCCCGATGCGGGCCGTTGCATCGACTTGAAGGGCACCGTCAGCACCCTCGCCCAGGGTACCTACTGCGTGACGGGCGACGTGATCATCCCCACGGGCGTGACGCTCGACATTCCCGCGGGCACGACCTTCATCGTGAAAGGCCGCTACCACTTCGGGCGCGACATGCTGGTGCCTGATCTCGAGCCGCCCGCCATCGAAGGCAGCGGCAGCATTCGCGCGATCGGCACGGCCGAGGCGCCCATCGTCTTCCGCGGCGAGACGCCCGACACCCAATGGTATGGGCTGGTCATCTCTCACACGCACGACCCGGTTCACCTCGAGTACGTGACCATCTCAGACACCTACAAAGACGACCGCAACCGCGACAGCGTCATCTGGCGCCGCGGCGGAGCGCTCAACTCGTACGTGAACAAGAAGGGCACCATCCTGAGGCACTGCACCTTCACCAACAACCGCTCGTGGTCGGCGGCGGGCGCGGTGGAGATCTTCTCTCACGGCTACTGGCCCGACACGGGCCTGGTGGAGATCACCGACTCGCGCTTCGAGAACAACGCCTGCGAGTGTGAGCATTATTCGCCCAATGCCACCGACAAGTGCGGCGGCGGCGCGCTGCGGCTCATGCGGATCAGCGGCGACGAAGACCTGGTGAAGATCAGCAACAACGTCTTCAAGAACAACAAAGCGATGGCGGGTGATGCCGGCATCCCGTCGTTCGGTGGTGCGATCTCGGGCGCAACGTCGGGTGTGATCCTCGGGGCGGGCAACGTGTTCGAAGGCAACTCGGCGGCGAGCGGTGACGGCGCCATCTCGTGCAACAACGAGCCGATGCTGGGCAGCGTGGTTGACGAGGTGAATCCCGCGGTGGTGTTCACCAACAACACGCCCAACAACGGCTGCGGCAAGTAGGCGTTGGGCCTCAGGTACGCTCCGCGTGAGGGCGCTCGATTCATCGCACCGCACCATCACTGCACTTCGACGGGGATGACCTTCCACACCTTGGCGACGTCGTACTCGGGCGGCAAGTGACCCAGCGCCCAACCCGGCGTGGTCACTTCGACGAACGCGTATTTCTTGCCCTGATGCGGAAACTTCTTTCCGGTCACCGGCAACGCCACACCGAGCGCCGCATGGCCCAGGCCCGAAGCGAGCAACACCACGGCATCGACGTTGAGCTGCTTCAGAATCACCACGGCCAGCAGCGCCTTCGAGTCGCAGTCACCCGAGCCGTCAGCCACCACGATGGCCGGCGGCAACATGCCGAAGGCGGCGGTGTCTTCGGTGGGCAGGCGGTAGGTGATGTTCTGAATGAAGCTGACGACCAGCTCGGTGAGTTGCCGACTGTCGAGGTTCTTTTCTTGCTGCTTGCGGCGGAACAACTCGGTGAGCGGCGCGATGTCTTCGGCGTTGTCGCGCACCATCTCGTCGAACACGCACTGCCACTCGTGTTTGCGGCACGCGATGGGCGGCGACCAGATGAAGTTGTTCCCCTTGCCGGGTTTGTAGCTGTAGCGCTCGGCCATGTCGGCGAAGTCGCTCTCCACCTGCTTGTGCACCTCGGTTGAGATGCCGTAGCTGAGCTCATACGCCGCGAGGCTCTGGCGCCATTTGTAGCGGCGGGCCTCATCGGGCGAGAGGTCACCTGGCATCAACGCGACGCCGAGTGAGGCGCTGCTGGTGGTGGGCATCACCGCTTTCCAATCGAGTGGATCGTTCGCGCTCTCGACCACTGCCACCGAGATGCAGCAGCAGAACAGAAACGCGCCGCCCATCACGAGCAGCACCCACTTCAGACAGCCGCCCCCCTTCTTCACCGGGGGTGGTGGAGCGCGGTACGGCGTGGGCGGTTGCCCTGGTGCGGCGGCCCACCTCATGAAGCAGCACCGCTCGCAGCGAAAACCTGCACGAGAAAGACGGGAGCGCGGCGGACGGCGGGTCGAGGTGACGCGATCCGGATCATGAGCTCGTGGTACCGACGCCTTCTGGCAGCTGAGGATACGGAACGAGGCCGGACAGGATCGCCTCGAGACCCGGTGCTGCGAGCAGGGCGAGGGTGATCAGAATCGCGCCGAGCACCAGCGCTGGGCCGACCTTCCCGGCACGCACCGCGGCGATCTCATCGATGCCCGGCGTGAGGCGATTGAAGATCCACACGCCCAACGCGAGCAGCGCACTGCCCACCGCGAGGGCGAGCCCGATGTGCAGGCCTCCGAGCAGCAGCACGCGGGGGAGCGTCTTGAGGAAATCACCGCGCAGCAAAAACAGGTCGATGGTGTCGTAGAGCGCCGCGAGCACCTGGCGCACCAGCAGCCCCAACGAGACCAGTGCGCTGGCGTGAAGAATGCCCGCCGCCGGATTTTCCTCGAGGGGCAGACCTTCCGACGATTGAAGCAGTCGCGAGAGCAGCTTCCAGGCGAGCACGACGCCGAGCCCCCCGAGGCCGATGCCGATGAAGAGCTTCACTGCGCCCGCTGCCATCAAGCCACCATTCATGCGGCCAGACGGTAGGTCAGCGGGGCCCCCCTGTCTCCCTCTGCGCACCTCATTCGTGCCATCACTGAAGTCACAAGTGCCGTCGCGCGCTCCCGCTTCTGAAGGAGAGGTTTGATTCCGCAGACGCATCGCACCGCTTTGTAGCTCCCCTGAGGGGCCGGGTGATTCGTGCTTAGCTCGTGCATGTTTCGCGTCTTGGTCTTGGGTTCGCTGCTGCTCGTCGGTTGCTCTTCCAACCCCACGCCCAGCCCGGTGCGAGCCAACGTGGTGGAGATTCTCCGCGGCGGCACCTGGACCGACGATCGCTGCACCGAGCAGCGCGCCGAGTTCTGCTGCCGCGAACGCGGCCTGGTGGACTGCACCAATTATCAACAGCTCTCCGTGGTCTCCGTGCGTTCCCAGGGAGACCGGGTGGCGGCGCTGATCCTCTCCGACGGCATTGGCCTCACGCTGGTGCGCAGCGAAGACCGGGGCGCCACCTGGAAGGTGCAGTCGATCGACGACGACGACTTCTCCCGCGGTGGCCAGGCGTACCGCGGCGGCATGGACATCTTCCTCAACGGCGACGACGTACGCATCTACATCCCAAGGCTTGAGGTGGGCGCGCTGGGTCGTCAGTACACCCGCGGCTACTTGTACCGGGTCGATCCCACCACCGGGAAGCTGTCGTACGAGACCCAGAGCATGCCCGGAGCACCGATGGTGGACGTGCGCGAGGGGCGGGCGATCTTCCTGGTGCCGGATCGTGACCCCCGCGGTGGTCCGCAGACGGTGATGGCTTCCGAGGTCGATCCCTCCGATCGCAGCAACGATCGTTCTGCCCTGCCCACCTGCGAGGTGCCCGCCTGCGACTCGTTGTCCGCCCGCGCTTTCCAGGGCAGCGACGATGGAGAAACCTACCTGGGCTTTGCCAACGCCAGCCGTGGCGCCGGCGCGGAGTGTCTCATCGCCTACAGCCGCAGCCGCCAGGCGTTGGGCTACCGCTGCGTGCCATTCTCTGAGTGGCCTGCGGCAGTGGCCACCGAGTTCGCGGTGTTCTCGTACGTGGATCACCAGGCCCCGGTGCTGCGCCTGTTCAACGCGCACGGTCACGCCTGGGCGGTCACCATTCTCGACGGCGAGACCGGTTCGACGACGCCGCGGGCCAGCGCTCCGGCCGACCTGGGGCCCGGTCACTTCTTCACCAACAGCAGCTTCGGGGGGCGGCCGCGGCACCGGGGCCTGGGCATCGTGGTGCCCGACCCGGTGGGCCAGACGTCGCCGGCCGCCGGGGCAGCGCGGCTGGTGCGGCTGCATGCGTCGGGGCTCGCCCAGGACGTGCTCTTGCCCCCCAGCCCTTGCGAAGATCATCAGCGCTGCGGCGATCGCGCATTCTCGTTGCAGCAGGTCTACGGCCAGGTGGCGTGGAGCGAGCCGTTGGGCAACGACGAATATCTGGTCTTCTATTTGAACGACGCCGACGCCGCGCTCAACAGCCACACCCCGGTGCTCTCGGTGGCGCGCGAGAAGGCCACCTACCGCGACCTCGAGCCTGGCGCGGGTTTCCCGCCTTCGATGGGTCCCCAGGGCTACCCGGGTGCGCAACAGACCGGCGCGCTCGAGCGCATGTGCGTTCGCGAGGCCTCGTGCACCGGTGGCCAGGGCGGCTTGTTCGAGACCATCAACACCTGCATCAGCCGGTGGACGGTGCGGCCCACGATGGGCGCGGCCGAACATCAGGCGGCGCTGACGGCATTCCTGGCCACGCCCCCCGGCTGCGGCTTCTTCACCTGCGGCAACTGCGTGGGGGGGCGCTGCGTCGACGCCGGCGTCTGCGTGTTTCCTCCAGAAGCGGTGGCGGGCTGCAATTCTTGTACACCCGAGGGCAAAGCCATCACATGCACCACCACGAACCGGGTGACCAAAGTGCTCGACTGTGCGGCGGTGGGGCAGAGCTGCTTCTGCACGCGTGAGGAAGATGGGGGCTGCGGGCTGGCGCCTGCGTGCATCCCGGCCGAGTGCACCCGCACCGAGGCGCAGTGCGACGGCGCAACCTGGAGCACCTGCGATGAGCGGCGCGACTGCAGCTCGATTCAGCTCAGCTGCACCCTCAGCCGCGCTGATCCTTCAAGAGACCTGGGCTGTCAGGAGCCCGGGTCGGGTCCCGCCAGCGTGGCGTGTGTGGCCACCTCGGCGGTGTGCGACGGGAAGTACCTGCTCACCTGCGTCGACGGGCGGATGCGCTGGACGGACTGCATCGAGCTCGGCTTCGGGCGGTGCGCGCAGGTGACGGGCACCAACGCGTTTCGGTGTCAGCCCTGAGCTTCACTGCACCTTGCGCGCGAACTGGGCCGAGCCGGTCTGCATACCGAAGATCCCGAACCACAACCGAGGCACGACGGCGGGGGCGGGCTCAGCGCTCAAGGAGACCACGGCGGTATCGGTGACCAGCACGTTCCCGTGGATGCGCAGGTGAAGCGGCGCGATGAGGCCCAGGCGCTTGAAGGCCAATGAGACCGGGTCCACCACCACCAGCTCGGAGTTCGTGGCACCAAAGACGGTGATCAACACGCGCCCGTCGGGGATGGGCTCACCCGCCGGATACAGCCGGGTGGCCCCCAGGCCGGTGAGCAGCGGCGCAAGCTCGGCGGTGGCGTCGCGGAAAGTCGAGGTGGCCGCGTCGTATTCGAAGTACCCGGTGTCGTCTGAGAACAGCGCGCGGGTGCCGTGCTGCCAGACGAAGTGGAAGTAGCGCGCGGGCAGGGTGGCGCGCACCTGCCCGGTGAGCGCGTCAACGGCACGCAAGCAGGCATCGGGGTTGGCCAGCTCAGGGCAGGGCTGCTCGTCGTAGCCCACCAGGTGGCTGCCCACCCGCACCAGGCGTCCGATGCTGGGCCGGCGCCAGAGTACCTGAGGCGTCACCAGGTCGATCGCCAGCAGCTCGCCGAAGCCCACCACGGAATACGAGAGCCAGAGCGTGGCGCTCTGCAGCCGCAGGTCCTCCGGATTGACCGCCACCCCTGAGATGGGAAGGGTGAACAGGCTGGTGCCCAGGTTGCGATCGAAGCACTGCAGTTGTGTGCCGCCGAGCGTCACCAGCAGACAGATGCGAATGGTGTTGGCGATGGCCGTCTTCGGCACGAAGGGGCCGGCCAGCGCGAGCTGAACCTTCTGGCGGCCTCGATGAAGATCGAAGAGCGAAGCGGTGGAGGCGCCCGGTACGATCAGCAGCACGTCGTCGCCCAGCACCAACACCGGCTCGCCCGGGGGGAGCGTGCCCGCGTCGGCCAAGAGGTCTGCACCGGTGGGCAGCGGGCAGCTCGCGATGGTGTCGCGCTGGTAGAAGCCGGGGCCGCGTCGATCACCACAACCCGCCGGGTGAGGAAAACCGGGCCCGCCGTCAATGCCCGCATCTGCACCCGCATCCACGGTGCCTCCGTCGTTCGACTCGAAGATGACCGAGGCGTCTTCCGGAAAAGGCTGCGGGGTGCAGCCGGCAAACGCGAAGCACAGAGCGGCGAGGAGGCAAGGCCTGACAGGCATCGAAGACACGCTATGCGATCGCCGCAGCCGCCGAACGAAGGACGCGGCTGGGAGATGGACTGTCACGAGGTCAAGGACCTTCAGCGTGAGAACGCGCGTCGCGTTTTCCCAGGCCTGAGAGACCATGCCCCTGCGTTTGTTCGTCGTGTCTGTCCTCCTGTGTTGTTCGTGCGCCACCGTCTCCGGCTACACGGGGATGAGGGCCGAATTGAAGAGCGCGCCGATGAAGTGGGTGCTGATCGTCGGGGCGATCGTTTCGTATCTCGCCGGCGCCGGGCTGGTGGCGCTGCAGCTGGTGGAATGGCAGGCGGGTCGCCCGGTGAGCCTTTACGGCGAAGGGAAGGGCGGGCCGGTCAAGCGGTAGACGAGCTACTTATAGCTGGCCTTGATGGTGCTGCGCACCACGATGCCGCCCGCGAGGCACACGCAGTTTCCGCTCGAGCTCTCGCCCTTCTCACCTGCGTAGGTGCGAACGCCGACGACCTTCTTGCCCGACGCCTTCGCCTTGGCCTGGAACTTGAGGAAGGTGCCGAGCAGCGCCCAGCGGCAGGCTTCTTCCTTCGACTTACCGAAAGCGTTGCTGGTCGCGTGCCCCAGGTCGTCTTCGCCGCCAGGCACGGCCGGGCCAAAGCTGAAGAGGCTGGGGTCGAGCTTCTCGCCGCTCTTGCTGGGGATGGCGGCGATCGAGTCGAAAGAAACGGTGACGACCTGATCAGCCGCGAACGCGGGCAAGGAGAAAGCGACGAGAGCGCCGACGAGGGCGTGCTTCATGGGGCCTCCAACTGGTGTGTGAGACGATCGCGGTATCTCAATCAACCGACTCTGCCGCAAAGACAAACGCGTCGTCGACGATGACCTTCAAGTCACCGCGGGCCTTCCAGCGCGCGAAGATTTCCTGTCGCTCCAAGAGCGAACGGGCCCAGGTGTCGCCGCAGGGAGGGACCTCCATCACCACCATGCGCGGCGTGATGCTGTCCGGTTGGGGGCCACCAAACGCGTACACGTCATCGCGTTCAGCGAGCCAGGGCACCAGGTTGCCGCTCACGAAGAGGGGCCCCTTCATCGGCCGAACGCGCTCGAGCGCAGCACGCACCGCCTGGGTTCGACCCGGCACATCGTCGCAGCCCGCCGACGCGGCCCAGCCCTGAACACCGGTGAATGACTTCACGTCGCGTTTGATCAACGACTCGCCGTTGATCAGCACCAGCAGCAGCGTGGCGATCACCACCACCCACGGCACCACCCGCGTCTGCACGATGGCCGCGAAGGCGAGCACGGCCGCGGCCACCACCACCGCTGCGTAGTGGTCTCGCCACGCCACCGAGAGAAAGCGGATGCCCAGCATCGGCACCACCGCTGCGAACAACCACATCGGCAGGGGCGCGCGCTTCTTCCATCGCTCCCAGCCCACCCAGAGCAGCAGGGGCACGAACGAGACGATCAAATCGCCCATCGCTGCGAGGGCCGGTCGCGACAACCGAGTCGACAAGAAGGCGCCCAGGCCGTCTTCGAGACCGCGGAAGGGTAACGACGCATACGGCATCACCTCTCCGAGCAAACGGGGGCGCAGCACCAACGCGAAGAGCCCCCAGGCGGCCGAGATCGACCCGAAGGCCCACGCCATCCGTCGCGGCGCACGGACGAAGACCAGCGGGCTGAGCGCCAGACCGACGAAGGGGAACTCTTCTTTGCAGGCCAGCAGCAGCACCAGGGCGACGAGCGCGATGCGCCAGCGCTCCAGCAACAACGCCGCCAGCAACCAGGCCATCGGCGCCATCGCCCACACCGTGGGGTGAAACGGAAAACCCAGGCCCTGGGTGACGCCGGGGTGAAGCGTGAGCACGCCCCCGAACATCCACAAGGCGCGCAGGGACAACTTTCCCCCGTGCGCCAGCCAGGCCAGCGGCCACAACGCGAGCAGCGCGCAGAGGCCTTCGACGAACAGCCCCACCTGCACCGCGGGAAAGATTCTCGTGAACGGCGCAACCAGGAACAGCACCGGATCGAAGTGATCATTGAAGAGGTGAATCTGCCGGCCGCTCAACCACGGGTTGGGCGGATCCACCGCGAGGCGAGCGAGGGCCTGGCTGTAGATGCCCAGGTCGTAGTTCGAGAACCCGAAGCCCCGCGCGCGCAGCCAGGTGGGCAGCGTGACTACGAGCAGCTGCACGAAGGCCCACGTGCTCCACCACCCGACGAGCTGTCGACGAGACGGCGTGCCCACGGCCGGGCGCTAGCATGAGCGCGCTTGCTTCTGCGGGACTTTCCCGGTTTGCAGCCCCGCCGTGTCGAAGCTGCTCAAGTCAGGAGAAGTGTTCGCGCTCGAGGTCTCGAAGGGCGTCGACGTGCTGTTCCGCGTGGTGGCCTCGGTGGGCAAGACGCGCTGCGTGGTGTTGTCCCGGGCCAGCGTGCTCACCTCACCGCTGCTGTTCGAGGTGCAGCCGCATTCGCATCACAGCTGGAAGCGTCCACAGATTGGCGGGTGGGTGAGCCAGGGCGCGCCGGTCGAGCTGCGCTCGCTGGGTGTGGTGGCGTTGAGGAAGGGTGAAGCCGAGCGGGTGCTACACCCGGAGGTCTGGCTGAAGCTCGACCCGAAGACCGCTGAGCTTTCGCGCAAAGTGTTGCCGTTGGTGGGCTGGTCGTCGTTGGTGGACGACGCGCGGGCGCAGTGGCGGTGGGACCACGAACGGGCCGCAGTGCTGGCCGAGGATGCGCAGCGCGAGCGGGAGAAGAAGTCTGTGTTCGAAGCGGCCATCGCGGCTCAGGGGAAACGGCGCGCGACGATTCAGGAGAAGGGTGTGGCCTCGTTGAAGCGCAAACGGTTCTTCGCGGCGTGGAAGAGCGCGGTGCCCGTGGCGATGATCAAGGACGCAGAAGCGGCGCTGCAGGCGGCGGTGCTTTCGCTCGAGGGGAAGTCACCTGCGCAGGCGGCGCGGCGGCTGACCACGTTGGTGAAAACCTTCAATAAATTGAATGGGCGTCACGGGCGCAGCTTCGACACCACCGACCGCGAAGACATCATGGATGCAGTGGGCACCGTCGCGTTCGCCTGCGGGGTGGACGATGACGTGTTCGACGAGGTGATCGACGCGGTGCGGGATTTCTGAGCTGGGCCTTCAGCCGTAACGAACCTGCACGTTCTCGATCAACGCCAGCAGCGCCTGCTTCACGCCCTCGGTGTCGGCGTGTTTCACCAGCGCCCAGCCTTCACCCTCGTAACCCGACGCGCGCGCCTGCCCGACCTTCGGTGCACGCAGATCGACCAGCGACTTGCCCACGATTTCCATCGCCTTCTCGAGGCCCTTCACCTCGACGATGCGCGGGCCGGTGCCCTGGCCCCGGAAACACGCCGCGCCGCCAGCCCACTTGCGGGTCAGCGGGGTGAAACGATCGAAGGCGATCAGCTCGGCCCACTTGGAGATCATGTCGACCTCGTTGGTGATGCTCATCAACGGCATGATGTGCACGCCCGGCGGCCGCGCCCCGACTTCGTTCACGAACATCGCGTTGTCTTCGCGCAGGAACCACTCCATGTGCGTGATGGCGGTGCCCACCACGCGCGGGTCGTCACCAAAGAGCGCCTGCAGCGCGGCCTCGTTGATTCCCGCGAAGTCAGTCCATGGTGCTTCCACTTCGCGCGGCAACATCACGCAGTACTGCACCCACGGGTTCTCCAGCACCTCGAGCGGGGTGGGGAAGTAGCGCGTGCCCGAGCGCCACACCGTCTTGCCGTGCACCGTCACCGTCTCGCAGGTGAACTCACGCGCGCGAATGAATTGTTCTGCCTGCAGCGGGTTGCCTGCGGTGGGCGTGAGGCCCTGCTTGAGCAGCGCCGCCAGGTCTTCCTTCGACTCGATGCGGTGCGTGCCGCGTGACCCGACGCCGGCTTGCGGCTTGACGATGATGGGCAGACCCACCCGATCGATGAACGCCTTCAGCTCAGCCAGCGATGACACCAACTCGCTCGCGGCCACCGGCACGCCCTTCGAGCGCAGCACTTCTTTCATCACGTCCTTGTCGCGAAAGCGGCGCGCGATGTCGGGCCTCATGCCGGGCACGTCGGCCATGGCCCGCGCTTCGGCCATGGGGAGTTGCAGCTGCTCCAACGCGCCGGTGAGGCGATCGACCGGGCCGACGCCCTTCTGCAGACCTTTGAGTGCCTTCGCCAGCTCGCCCGAATCGCCCACGCTCTTGACCTGATAGTGGCCGGCGACGCGCGCCCGCAGCGCTGGGGGCAGGCTCGTCGCCGCGTCTTCACTGATGACGGAGAGCTTGACGCCTTCGAGCTCAACGAAGGCCTTCACGTAGCGGTTGGTGTTCTCGAGAAAATGCGGAGCGACCAGAGCGATGTGAGGCATGGGCCGAAAAGACTACTCGCTCGGTGCGATTTTTAACCGCGATCCATGAGCACCCGGGCGTCGGTAACGGCCAGTACCCAAGTTCTGGTGGAGTGGCATTCTTCCAACGTGACTGCGCGCTACACCGTGCTCCGGGTTGCTGACGCGTGCGTGCCCCTGTTCGAGGAGCATGTGCAGCGATTGGGGGAAACGAGCCGCGCCCCGCTGCGCCACTTCGCCTCGCAAGCGCCAGGCGGCGTGTACCGCGTCACCTGGGATGCCATGCAGCTCGAGACCACCCCCCGTTCGGACTCGCGCCTGAAGGACGGCTCACCGGCCCGCTTCGTGGTCTCGCCCTTTGCTGACCGCCGGGGCCGGTTCGCCAAACCTGCGCCGCCCTCGCCGTACGACAGCGTGCGCGTGGAAGGGTTGAGCTCGTTGCTCACCGACCCACTGGGCGTGGAGATCTACGAGGCGTGTGTGGCGGGCATCGTGGCGTGGGATGGCGCGACGCTGGTGTTGCCGCCCGAAGAAGTGCCCGCGGTCGCGTCCACAGCCGAAGCGCGCATCGCAGCTGTGCTCGCCCCGCGGAGGGCGCGTATTCTGGTCGCCCGTGATTGGCCGATCCTGCTGATCAACGCAGTGGTGGGCACCTGCGAGGTAGCGATCCCCGGCCGGGGTTCCTTCCCTGCCACCGTGCGAGCGCGTCTCGAGGTGCTCCTCCAAGCTCCCTGTCACTCAAGCTGAGGGCCTCATCATGAAGAAGGCCGCAGTCATCCTCACATTCCTGCTGCTCGCGGTCGGCGCCGCGCTTTTTCTCCGCTCAGACCCACCACCGCCGAACTTCATTTCCATCAAGACCGCGCCGGCCTTTCAGAACCCCGCC
>JAYTAT010000240.1:0-1904 GCA_043737315.1 Archangium sp. | reverse complement strand
GGGCGGCGTCGGTGAGGCCCTGTTCGTTGATGTCGGTGGCGACCACCTGATGACCCAACGAAGAGAGGGCACGCGTGAGGTGGCGGCCGATGCCGCTGGCACAACCGGTCAGCAGAAAGACGTCGCTCATGGAGCGGTTCTACGGGGTGCGCCGGCCTTTCACTCGCAACGTTTCACCCGCGGTGCAACGACGGGCAGGCCGACCTCTGCTACACGCGCCCAATGATTCGTCGCTCGTGGATCTTCGCGTGGTGTGTGGCGGGCCTGTGGGCCTGCACGGCGCCGTCGGGTTGTGCGTGCGGCGGCTTCACCCCGCTCCCTCAGGGCTCGTACACGGGCACCAAGCTCAACGCCGCGGGCGCCGCGCGCATGTCGTCGCAGGGCTTCACCACCCTCAACGCCAACGCCACTTCGATCCTGGCGTTCTTCGCGCCGGGCGGGGTGTTGCAGGTACCGGTGCCGTGCAGCATTCAGCAGACCAGCCTCGCCGGAATTCCCGTCGTGCAGCTGGCCGTGGCCGACACGGGTTCACTGGGCTGCGCCGCTGAGAGCTGCGGGCGCATGAATGGCGCGTGCGACCCCAACATCGACGTGGGCCAGGCGGTCACGCTCAACTTCACCTCGCTCACCTTTGCCCCCAAGGCCCCCGACATTCTCGAGGCGAAGGTGACGGCCACCGTGCAGACGGGCCCCATTCCGATCTCTTCGCGCGGCGGCGGCGCGTCTGCCTTGTGTTTACTTCCCCCCGCGCGCGCGAAGTTCACCGTCGATCTCGACACCGCGCGCGCGGCGCCTTCGAGCACCGACCTCGCCCTCGACATCAAGTTCGCCATCGACACGAAGTGGGATCAGCTGCTCTCGCTCGAGGTCGCGAACATCGGCAACGCGCAGGCGTGTTCGGGCAGCGTGATGCCGCCCAACTGCATCGATCCCAACGACATGTTGATCCTCAACGAGGGCTGCAGCGCCCTCAACATCGCCAGCATCGGCGCGGTGAAATCGTTGCTGATAAATCAGCTCACCGACTCGCTCAAGACGAAGATCACCGACGCGCTCGCCAAGGCCAACTGCGCTTCGTGCGGCCCCATGGGTCAGTGCCCCTCGTTCGATGGCGGCGCGGGCCTTTCGACCTCGAGCTGTGAGCCCGATGCAGGCGTCTGTCTCGATTCGGTGACCGGCAAGTGTGTGCCCGGGTTGCTGGGTGCAGAAGGCCGCCTGGAGGTCGGTCAGGCGCTCGGCACGCTCGGGGCTCCCGTCGATTCGGCCATCGAGCTCTCGTTCGGTGCGGGTGGCAGCGCAGAGGCCAGCTCGACCGGCTTGACGGTCGGTCTCCGCGGCGGTGCCAAAGAGGTCGTGGTGGCCGATTGTGTGGCACCCGCGACGCGCCCTGCCCCGCCGATGCTGGCGCTGCCTGACTTCGAGCTCGACGCCCCCGCGCCATACGACGTGGGCATCTCGGTCTCGGGGCAGATGATCAGCGAGGTGCTCTTCCGCGCTCAGCAGTCGGGCGCACTGTGCCTGGAGCTGGGAAATGAGACGGTCAGCGCGCTCGAGTCAAACCTGCTGGCCACGCTGCTCCCTTCGTTGGGGCTGCTCACCGATGGCAAGAACGTGCCGCTGCGCATCGTGATCAGGCCGGTGACGCCGCCCACCGCGGTGGTGGGTCAAGGCACGGTCGACGCCGATGGGCGGCCGCTCGATCCGCTCCTGCGCCTCAACTGGCGTGGCCTCGAGATCGACGCCTACGCGCTGCTCGATGATCGCCAGGCGCGCCTGTTCACCGTGACAGCTGACCTCTCGCTGCCGCTGGGCGTGACACTCGATGGGTGCTCTGGCGTGACGCCGGTGGTGGGCAGCCTCATGGGCGCCATCACCAACGTGAGGGTGAAGAACTCGGAGATCCT
>JAYTAT010000239.1:0-1904 GCA_043737315.1 Archangium sp. | reverse complement strand
ACTGCGAAGTGGTGGACACCGGCCTCACCTGGCCCGTGCCCTGAAGATTACTTCGTCTGAGCGAACACGTCGCGCAGCGCCTCGAGCAGGCTCTGGGCAGTGTACGGCTTGTGAATGAAGTGCGCACCGGCCCCGGTGCTGGCCACCTCGGGTGCGAACCCGCTGGAGCCGATCACCAGCACCTGCGGATCGACCTCCCGCAGTGCACGAATCAACGACGTGCCATCCATCACCGGCATCGCCATGTCGGTGATCACCGCGTCGATGTCGAAGTGGTTCGCGGCGAAGACGCGCATCGCATCAGCGCCATCGGTGGCCAGCATCACCCGGTACCCAAACCGTTCCAGCGTGCGCCGCGCGACTGAGCGAATGGCCGCCTCGTCATCGACCACCAGCACCAGCTCGCCATCGCCCCGCGGCAACCGTGGCTGCCCGGCCGTGCGCGTGTCGAATGGCACCTCACCGTCTTCGGCACCCAGCGCCGCTGGCAGGTAGACCTCGAAGCGGGTGCCCCTGCCCAGCGCGCTGTCGACCTGAATGAAGCCGCCATGACTGCGCACGATCGCAAGCGTGGTGGAGAGCCCGAGGCCCGTGCCCCTGCCGAACTCCTTGGTGGTGAAGAAGGGCTCGAAGATGCGCTCTTGCACGTCGCTGCCGATGCCGGTGCCGGTGTCGCTGACGCTCACCTTGAGCCACTTTCCCGGCCGCGCTTCGGGGGTCAGCGAGCCGGTGAGCAAGGCATTTTCCACCGTGATGGAAAGCAACCCGGGTTTCACCATCGCGTCGCGCGCGTTGACGCTCAAGTTGGTGAACACCTGGTGAAGCTGCGTGGGGTCTCCCAGCACCGGCCAGGGCGCCTCACAGAGGTTCAGAGCGAAGGCGATGTGCTTGGGGAAGGTGTCTCGCACGATGGTCTCGAGGTCACGCAGCACCGTGGCCGCATCGATGCGCACCCGTTTGCCTTCGACCCCCCGCGCGAACGAGAGCACCTGCCTCACCAGATCGGCCGCGCGCTGGGCGCTGGTCTCGAGCGTGTCGAGCACCTCGACGCCGTCGGGATCGTGAACCTGCCGCTTGAGAAATTCGACGGCCATCATGATGGGCGCCAGCACGTTGTTGAGATCGTGAGCGATGCCGCCAGCCAGGGTGCCGATGCTTTCCATGCGCTGGGCGCGGAAGAACTGGGCCTCGAGCCGCTTCTTCTCCGAGATGTCCTGAAACGAGCCCTGGAGCCCGACGATGGTGCCGTTGGCGTCACGCACCGCCTCGCCGATCGAACGCACCCAGATGAGCCGGCCGGTGGCGGTGAGCTTCTGCAGCTCGAGGTCGTACGACACACCCTCGAGCTCACAGGCGCGCATGTGCCGGGTCACGACGTCGAGATGCTCGGGCGGAAAGTAGCTGAGCCCTTCTTCGAGCGTGGGCCGGTAGCCCGGAGGCAGATCGTGAATGGCGCAGATCTCGTCTGACCAGGTCAGCGTGCGCTCAGGCAGCGCGATCATCCAGCCACCCAGCTTCGCGGTGCGGCCCGCGATGCGCAGGAGCGCCTGGCTCTGGCGCAGCGCATCGTCGGCCAGCTTGCGCTCCGTCACGTCGTGGCACGTACCGAACGCGCGAAGGGGAGCACCTTGTTCGTCCCAGGTCACCAGCCAACGCTCTTCGACGAACTTCACCCGGCCGCCCGGAAACAACACGCGGTGTTCGACCGAGCAGGGCGCGCGCTGCTCATGCGAACGCACGAAGGCCTGGTCGACCGCATCACGATCCAACGGGTGAATGCGGTCGAGGAACGATGCGTGCGTCGGGTGGAACGTCGCAGGGTCGGTCTCGAAGATGCGATGCGTCTCTTCTGACCAGCTGACGTCGAGCGTGACGAGATCCGTCTCCCAGCTCCCCAGACGCGC
>JAYTAT010000238.1:0-1908 GCA_043737315.1 Archangium sp. | reverse complement strand
CGTGACGCGCGCACATCGAGACGAACTTCTCGATGCGCGCGAGCCGGGTCTCAGGTTTCACGGCGGTCTGCACCCGAAAGAGGATCGCGTAGCGGTTGGCTGAATCGAGCCTCTCGAAGAAGGCGAGAGCCCTGGCGTTCTTCGACAGGGCTGCAGCGAGCTCAGCGGGAACTTCCGACGTGCGTGCACCTGAGTACGCACGATCCCACCGGCCATCCTTCCTGGCGCGTTCCACCTCGGCCAGCCCGGGCGCCTGCATCTTTTCCGCGGCGATGAGCGCTTCCGCCTTGGCGCAGTTGATCTTCGACCACGGGCTCTTCGCCTTGCGCGGGCTGAACCGCTGCAGAAACGCCTTCTCGTCGAGCGCGCGCTTCTGGCTGTCGATCCACCCCCACGTGAGCGCACCATCGAGCGCTTCGGCATAGGTGATCGACTTCGGCCCGCCCTTCTTCGCGATGATGAGGAGCACCGCGCCGACCGAGTCGTGGTGTTTGCTCAGCCACTTCTCCCAATCAGCGGGCCCCTTCATCGCGAGCACGAGCTCTTCAGCCGACATGAATCAGAGACCCTGAACCGCGATCTCCCGGCCCCAGTACTTGTTCTCGCGCAGCTTCAAGCCCGACTTCACCGCCTTCGCGGTCTTGGGGCCCACGAAGAAGCCCTTGGGGTGCGTCTTGCGAAAGGTCTTCTTGATCCAGTTGTCGATCTCGTTGAACAGCGTCTTGAACTTCTCAGGCGCGGGATCTTTGCGGCCGGTCTGCTGGGTGATCTCGAGTTCGGCCCAGAGCTGACCTGCGACCAGCTCACCTGCCTCGTTCTTCGTGCAGCGCCCCCAGAAGATGACGGGTGAGCGCACTTCATCGATGCGCCACTGGCCCTTGTCCTTGCCGCGTTTGAGCTTGTCGACGAGCGCGGGGCCGATGTCGCTGGCCACCAGGTAGACGTCTTCTTCGGGGAGCTTGTCGAAGTTCTCTTCGCACGCCTTGAAGGTCACCCAATCAGGCGGGACCCGCCGGGGATAGACCTCCATGTTGTTCCGTTCGAGAAATCGGAGGAACGCGAGCTCGTCGTCTCGCTCCATGAAGATTGCCAGCTGGGTCGCCATGCGCGTGCCGTACTAGAAGATGCACCCATGAACGAGAACCTCTTCGCCCGAATGCAAGAGCTCCGTGATCTTTCCGGGGTGATTGGGCTGGCCAGCTGGGATCAAGAGACCTACCTCCCAAAGAAGGCTGAAGGGGGCCGTGCCGCACAGTTGGGCACCATGCAGGCGCTCTACCACGAGCGACTGGTCGACCCACGGCTGGGCGAGTGGCTGGCCGACGCGAAGCCTCCGACTCCGGATGAGGTGGCCATGGTGCGCATCCTCGCGAAGGAGCGGGACCGCGCGGTGAAGGTGCCTGCTCGCCTCGTGAAGGCGTTGGCCCAGGCGCAGTCGCACGCGTTGTCGGCGTGGCGTGACGCGAGAGACAAGAAGGACTTCAAGGTCTTCATGCCCCACGTGCAGAAGCTGCTCGAGCTGCGCCGCGAGATGGCCGACGCCTGGGGTCACGACGGCGAGCGGTACGACGCGTTGTTGGAAAACTATGAGCCGGGCATGCGGGTCAAGCGCTTGCTCCCCGTGCTCGCGGGGCTGCGTCAGAAGCTGGTGCCTCTGGTGCAGGCGATCGAGGCGCGGCCGCAGCCCAGGCGCATCTTCGAGGGGCAGACCTTCGATACCCAGGCGCAGTGGAACTTCACCATGCACCTGCTCGAGTCGATGGGCTTCGATCTCGAGGCCGGCCGGCAGGATCGCAGCACGCACCCCTTCACGGGCGGAACGGGGCTCTGCGACGTGCGGCTGACCACGCGCGTTTTCGAGAACCTGCCGCTGTCCAGCGTGTTCAGCACCATTCACGAGGGTGGGCA
>JAYTAT010000237.1:0-1909 GCA_043737315.1 Archangium sp. | reverse complement strand
CCTGCGGGTAGCGGCCGACGCTGGCCTCAGCCATCGCGACCGATTGCCAGAGCCCGAGCTCACCAGGCGCCAACTTCAAAGCAGCGCTCCACGCCGCGGCAGCCTCTTTCCACTTCCACACCTGGCCGTACGCATCGCCGCGCGCCTTGAGGATCGCCGCGGTGGGGCCGAGCACCTTTTCTGCCGCCTTCAACTGCTCCAACGCCCGCGGGAGCTGACCTCGTTTGCCCGCCAACTGACCCAGCGCCCAGCGGGTGACGCCCACGTCTTCGCCGACCGCCAGCCCGCAAGCGTGCTCGAACGCGGCTTCAGCTTCATCAAGGTATTCCTGCAGGCCCACCGAGAGACCGAGCCCGCGCCGGTATGAGCGCAGCCAGGTGTCTTTGCTCGCGATGCCCAGCAACGAGACCTCAGCGCGATCGATGATCGTCACCGGCTGCACCACGCAGGGGTCGAGCTTCGCGCCGGTCTGCTGAAAGGACGCCACCTGAAATGCCTGGCCGCGCGGCGTCTTCGATTCATCACACGCAGCCTTCATCATCTCGTCGGAGCGCGCGCGGTGAATGAGGCGCGCCTCGACCCGCAGCGGGAAGGCGTCGGCCGGGAGCCCGGGTGGAATGGCCGCGCGCACCCGGGTGACGCGGGCGTCGCGGGAAGGCACGGTGTGATTCCACACGGCGGTGACGAACTCGTGGGTCTCGCGCTTCTGCACGGGCTCGCCCTTCGCGTTGACCACCTGCGATCGCACCTCGTGCTCGTCAGAGATCGCGAGCACCCCACCCTGCGCCGTGCGCACCGTCACCTCGACGCGGGTGCCCTGGTTGTCGAGCACACCGCCGGGAAACCGATGACCCGTGCGCTCGTTGAAGACGACCACGTCGATGTCGATCACGTCGCCAGAGTTGGGTCGCGCCGCTTCTGCCGGCATCGACCACGGCTCGTCATTCACCTTCACCGCGGCCACGTCGATGGTGGCCGCCTTTTCCAGAAAGGCCTGCAGCCGCGCGACCTGAGCTGAATCACCGCGCATGGCGGCCAGAGTCGTATGCGCGCCCAGGAACCGGTGCGACGGAACGGTGCCCTTCTTCGCAGCGACGTCGCCCAGCACGGCCGCTTCGCGCGGCATGTGACAGCTGCGGCAATCCTGGCTGGCCACGTGATCGGGGCGTTCAGCCGTGGTGCCTGACCAGGCCGAGCGTTGCCACGCGCCGTAGTCATCCATGCCGAAGAAGGCCGAAGAGTTCCCGGTCTCATCGGTCAGAAAAGACCGATGGCACGAGCCGCAGAGCTCGGCGGTTCGCAAGACGGTCGAGGCCACCCGGGCGCGGTGCTTTTCCAGCGTCGACTCTTCAGGTCGCGAAGGGAAGACCTCGTCGGCGCGCAAAGTGAGGCTGCCGTTGCCGTCGCGCGTGGCGTGCACTGCGCTGTGGCAGGTGGTGCACGAGACGCCGGCGTGCGCGCGCGGATCGTCGGCGGCGATCTCGGCGTTCTCCATGCCGCCTGAGGTGAGCAGGGCGAGGTCGTGACAGCTCGCGCACATGCGGCTGGGCGCGTTGCCTCGATCTTGCCGGAGCTTGTCGACCGAGACCCGGTAGATGGGGTTCGTGAACGAGGCGAGCGCGTGCGTGCTGGTCTTCCACTGCGCGGCGATGTCGGCGTGGCAGCTGCCGCAGTTCTTCGCGTCAGTGAAGTTGGCCGCGGGGATGACGAGGTCGGTGCCCTGCACTCGCACCTGGCCGGGTGATCGGGGGGCGGTCTCGTCTGGGAGAACGACCGTCGGTGTTGCGGCCAACAGGAAGAGGATGAGTGAGGTCATGCGTTACTTCTTCCTCAAGGGCTTGCCCGCTTCGGGCTTGAGACCCTTCACCTTGAGCTCGGCGATCGCGCTCTCGGCGAGCTTTTCCACCTT
>JAYTAT010000236.1:0-1909 GCA_043737315.1 Archangium sp. | reverse complement strand
AGCTGCTCGGCTACCTCGCACGAAACGCAGGCCGCGCGATTTCACGCGATGAACTTTTGAAGCAACTCTGGAAGCTCGAGCCGTCGAGCGTCACCACGCGCACCATCGACATGACGGTGGCCAGGCTGCGCGAGAAGCTGGGCGATGACACCTGGGGCGCGATCGTCACCGTGCGGGGCAAGGGCTACATGCTCGCGGCGGGCGTGAAGCCGTGAAGGCGTGGGTGCTGTTCGGCGCGGCCGTGCTCGTGGCAAGCGCAGGCCTGGGGTGGATGAGCGCCGAGCTGGTGCGCCTCGATGAACGCGCGTTGGTCAGTGAGCACAGCCGGCTGGCGCTGTGGAGAATGGACCTCGCGTTGGCCCGCTTGATTGCGTCAGAGAGCACCCGGCCCACGGCCTCGTATTCGCCCAAGCCGGATCGCGCCGAGTGGGTGCTGCTGCATTTCGACGTCGCACCGGGGGGCGCGATCTCGACTGCTGAAGAGGGGGCCGAAGAGCTGCTCAGTCAGCTTCGCCCCCACCTCTCGAGCAGCGCGTTGCCGCTGGCCGTGGCGAACGCAAACGATGATTCGCGAAATGCCAATGAGTTCAATCGCCGTGCGGCGTTCGCGATGAACAACTTTGCGCCGCGCGGGCGCGAGACCACGGAAAGCGCAATGGCACCCGCCTGGTACGACGACAAGCTGGTGCTCGTTCGCCGCGTTCGCCTCGACGATGGCCTTCACCTGCAGGGCGCGTGGTTGAACTGGCCCGCGCTCGCGCCGTGGTTGCTCGAACAGGTCAAGGACCTGTTTCCTTCGGCCTCGTTCGAGCCGGTGAAGCTCGCTTTGCAAGGTGACGCGATGATGTTGGCGTCGCTTCCGGTGCGGCTGGTGCCGGGGCCACCGGCTCGAGTGGCCGAGCGCACCTCGCTGGCCGGGGTGCTCGCAGCCGCGTGGCTCGCGCTGGGCCTCGCCGTCTTCGCGCTGGGTGCGTTGCTCTTCGGCGTGCTCGCGCTCGATGAGAGAAGAGCTGCGTTCGTTTCGGCCGTGACGCATGAGCTGCGCACGCCGCTGACCACGTTCAAGCTGTACGCCGAGATGCTCGAAGAAGGCATGGTGCCGCCTGAAAAGCAGAAGGAATACGTGAGCACGCTGCGGCAGGAAGCGAACCGGCTCGGGTACCTGGTGGAGAACGTGCTCGCCTACGCGCAGATCGAAAAGGGCCGGAAGACCAAGCCGCTCGAAGAATTGCCGTGCGCGGTGCTGCTCGAGCACATCATTCCAAGACTGCAGGTGCGAGCCTCGGGGACGCTGCAGGTCGGTGCGATTCCTTCGGTGGTGGTGAAGGCCGACCGCGTGTCGGTCGAGCAGATCCTCTTCAACCTGGTCGATAACGCTTGCAAGTACGCAGCGGGGAAGGCGCCGGTCATGTCGTTCTCCGTCACCAACGAGACGCTGGTGATTTCGCTCGAGGATCACGGCCCCGGTGTTTCGCGCGAGGTGGAGCGAAAGCTGTTCGAGCCGCTTCGAAAGTCTGCCGCAGAGGCTGCGGATGGCGCGCAGGGCATCGGGCTGGGTCTCGCGCTCAGCAGAAGGCTCGCGCGCGCCATGGGTGGCGACCTTCGATATCGGAAGGTCAACGGCGCCACGTTCGACTTCCGTCTCGCTCTTCCCGCCGCGCAGGGCAGGTGAGCTTGCCGTTACAACGGCGTGACCAACTTTCAGCAGCGAGCCGCGTTCGCTCTCCATCACTGCACTGGAGACCCGCATGTTCGCTCGCATCACCACCTTCGCCCTCGTAGCCCTGACCGTCGTGCCACCCGCTGCACCGCGCCCCGCAGGATCCGGCTCACTCACGCTGGCCACCGAGCGCGTGATCATCTTCAAAGACGGCTACGGCCTCTTCGTGAAGTCCGCGACCGGCGTCGC
>JAYTAT010000235.1:0-1909 GCA_043737315.1 Archangium sp. | reverse complement strand
GCAGCGTGCGGGCCATCGAGAAGAGCGAGAGCCGCATCTCGAAACCATCGGTGTCGTCGGCTGCTTCACGGAAGGCGAGCACGGAGAGCGCCCGAATGGCCTCGACGCTCACGTACGCGGCGCGGGCCTTCACGATGCACTGGTAGAAAAGCGTCGCGTCATCCGACGGCGCGGCCATCGTCAGCTGGGCACTGAGCGCTTCGGGCGTGCGAAACGTCTGGGTCGCAGCGTCGAAGAAGAGGGCATGGCGGAGGTCGAACGTCTGCGCGACCTCGAGCAAAGCGCGCGGACTGTGAGAGCCCTCGAGGTGTCGATGAAGGTCGAGCTGCATCGCTCGCGCTCTACCACCTTCCCGCGGTGATACTGCTGCAGGGGTGAGCACCGAGGTTCCGCTCGATCGTTTGTTGGCCCATTGGCGCAGTGCGCGCCACCCCTCGACGTCCGAGCTGATCCAACGCATCGGCGATCGACTGCAGGTCGAGCTCCCGCGCCTTTCCTCCAAGAAGACTGATGCGGCGAAGATGTTGCTCGCGGGCGTGAAGAGCGAACCCTCGATGCTGCTTTCGGCCCGCTTGAAACAACTCGAAGCCTTCGCGCGCACCACCACCGCCTCGCTCGCCTGGCCGCTGTTCGAGGCACTCGCCAAACTCCCGGCTGATCCCCGCATCGCGACGCTCGCCACGCGGCTGCTGGTGGGCGACGTCGACGTGACGCTCACCTCGAAGCTCACCCGCCGCCTGCTCGACTGCGTCGAGGCGCACGGTGACGACTCTCACTTCCGCGCGCTCGAGCTGGGTTTCCCCCTGAACCTGCTTGAAGACGGCCTCGCGGCGCGCACCGTGCGCATGTTGCAGCGTGGCCTTGCTCAACGCCCCGCGGGCCCTGAGCTGCCAAACGCAGAACGGAAAGGCCTCGCCGACACGAAGTGGGAGGTGCCCACCGCGCTTCCGCCCGCCACGGAGTCGCTCTTGGCGCCCATCTGGGCTTCCCCTCGAGACCTCGCGCTGCGCCAGGTGCTGGCGGATCGACTCCTGGAGCAAGGCGATCCCCGGGGCGAGTTCATCTCGCTTCAGCTCGCCTTCGCGTCACCGAAGCGGCAACGCGCGTTGCTCAAGGCGCATGGCAGGCAATGGCTGGGCACGCTCGCTGAAGTGGTCGACTTGAAGGCTCAACCACCCCTCTTCCAGCATGGCTTCGTGGCCGAGGTCTCGGTGCGAGCGGTGAAGGTGGCGCAGTTTCTGCTCGTGAGCGACGCACCAGAGTGGGGCACGGTGCGACGCGTACGCAGGGGCCTGCAGCGCTTCAGCAAGACGATGACGGGCCTGGAGGATGCGGGGCTGGTGAAGCTGGAAGCCTTGCGCGCGGCGGTGCGTGAAGCGTTGCCCCTCACGCTGCGTTCGGTGGTGGTGGCGGCGTTGCCTGATCAGGCCGTCGACGTGTTGGAGCAGTTCAAGAAGCCACCCCACTGGCTGGGTCTGCACTTCGGCCAGTTCGAGCCCACCCGGGAGCTGCGCGACTCGCTCCCAAGACTGGGAGATCTGCCCGGCCTGGAGCGCCTGCGGTTCAGCGCTGAATCCGAGACGGTGATGCCGGCGATGTTGGGGCAGATGGGCCTGAGCTGGTTGCCGGCCGGCGTGACGCGCGTCGAGCTCAGAGACGATGAGCGGCTCGTCATCCTCGAGCGGGAGCGTCAGCAGTGGCGGCTCGAGCTCATCGACCTCGAGTCGAGCGGCCCTTCGGTCCACTCCTGGAAAGACGTGCTGCTCGAGCTGACGTGGCTGCAACCTTCCAGCGTGCGGCTGTCGGTGCGCTGCGATGTGGAAGACCCGAGCGTCAAGCAGCTCGAGCACCTGTCGCGGCGTTTCAAGCTCCCCGTGACGACGCACGAGTTGGAAGGCGTACCAACAGA
>JAYTAT010000234.1:0-1914 GCA_043737315.1 Archangium sp. | reverse complement strand
TGCGCATCAGCTTTTGCAGGCCCTGCGCGTAGGGATCGCCCCCGTCGCGCCCGAGCAGGAGCCCGCGGTCTTCCATGATCTGCAGCACCTTCGCGAGGTGTGCAGACTCTTCACGCGCGAGCCTCGCCATCTGAGATGGGAGGCCAGGCACTTCTGGGTAGGCCTGCATCAAGGAGAGCGCGTTGGACGCGGCCTTCTTTTCGCAGTGCGCGTGATCGATCAGCACTTCATCGAAGCGGGCCAGGGCCACCACGAGCCAGTGCGCATCCGTGGCTCGGAGGAGGTGGATGTCGGGCCCCTCGACCCGGCCCTCTCCCCTGACGGGAGAGGCGGATGATGAGGTCACTTGGGAATGGCGGACTGCTTGAAGTCGCCCACCTTCACCACGCTGAACTTCTTCGGGTCGACGTACCTCTTGAGCGTTCCGTTGATGTCAGCCACCGACAAACCACGCAGCTTGTCTTCGATCTGCTGATCGAACGCCGTGGTGCGGCTCAGCTCGAGCTGCTGCACGAGATCCATCGCGAGGTTCTCGTCTTCCGAGCGGCCCTGCTCGAGCTGCTTGAGCAGGCCTTCACGCGCGAGCTTGAGCTCGGTATCCGTGAAGCCCTTGTCGACGGCCAGCGTGAGCTCTTCGGTAAAGCCCTTCTGAATCTTGTCGAGGTTCTGAGGGGCGTAGATGGCGTACCCAAGCAGCGCACCGAAGTCGTCGTGCGTACCGGCCTTCATGAAGGTACCGGCGCCGTACGACAGGCCTTCCTTCTCACGCAGGCGCTGGGGCACGCGGCCGTTGAGGAAGCCGCCGCCGAGCATGTAGTCGGCCAGCATCATCGCCGGGTAGTCAGCGTCGCCTTCCTTGAGCTTGAAGTTCGTGCCCGTGCCGTAGAACGCCATCTTCTTGTCCGGCGTCTCGATGACCGCGTCCTTCTGCTCCAGCGGCTGGAACGGCACGGGAATGCGGGTGAACGACTCCTGCGCCTTCCAGTTGCCCAGCAGGGTCTCGAGCTGCGCAGAGAGCTCCTTGCCCTCGAAGTCACCCACCGCCGCCGCGAAGCCTGCCTGCGCTCCGTAGAACTTCGCGTGGTACGCCTTCACCTCGTCGAGCTTGAGCGCGGTCGCATCGCTGATGAGCTCGGGAATGCTGGGCACGTACAGCGGGTGACCCTTGGTCTGGAACGGCGAGAGCATGCGCTGCAGGCCGATCTGCCCGATGGCCGACGGGTCGTCTTTCTTCTGCTCGGCGTTGGCGACGACTTCGCGGCGCAGCTGCTCGAACTCCTTGGGGTCGAAGGCCGGCGAACGCAGGCACTCAGCGACCAGGTCGAGGGTCTCCTTGAGCTGCGGCTTGCGCACCTCGATGGTGACCGTCATGCCGGTGGGGCCGGGCTGCACGCCCACCTGCGCCTTGAGCTGGTCGAGCCTGTCCTTCACCTGCTGGCGGGTCTTGGTCCTGGTGCCGCGCAGCAACATGCGGCCGGCGAAGTCACCCGCGGCGCGCTGGCCGTTGAGCGTCTTCTCGTTGCCGAACTTCAACTGCAGCGCGATCTGCACCGTCTCGCCGCGCGTCTTCTTCTGGAGCAGCGCGACCTTCATGCCGTTGCTCAGCGCGCTGCGCGTGGTGCGGGCGTCGATGTTCCTGGGGCTCGCGTCGAACGCTTCACCCTGCGCCATCGCCGCCTTGCCCGTGTAGTTCTTGAGGACGGGCGCAAGGTCGGCCACCGGCGCGATGTCGGCGCGCTCAGGCTTGTCGGTCGGCACGTACTCGCCCAACGCGCGGTTGGCCTGCTTGAAGTACTTGCTCGACACGCGCACCACGTCTTCCACCGTGGCCTGCTCGAGGCGATCGCGAGAGAGGAAGATGAGGCGCCAGTCACCGGCCGCCGCGAACTCGGACAACGAGATGCCGATGCGATC
>JAYTAT010000233.1:0-4930 GCA_043737315.1 Archangium sp. | reverse complement strand
TGGTGCTCAAGACGATTCTTCCCGACATCGGGGGAGAAGAAGACTTCGTCGGCATGTTCCTCGAAGAGGCGCGCATCACCGCCGTCTTCAACCACCCGAACATCGCCCAGGTCTTCGAGCTGGATACGGATGAAGGCCAGCTGTTCATGGCCATGGAGTTCGTGCAGGGCTGCACCCTGGTCGAGATGGCGCGCGCCTGCCGGCAAGCCAAAGAAGCCATTCCCATGGGGCTCACCCTGGCCGCCACCCGCGATACGGCGCTCGCGCTGCACTACGCGCACAACTTCACCGATGCCCGCGGCCGTAAGCAGATCGTCATTCATCGCGACGTCGCCGAGAAGAACATCATGGTGACGTACGAAGGCGTCACCAAGCTGCTCGACTTCGGCATCGCCAAGGCGCTTGGCCGCAGCGGGCGCACCAGCATCGGCATGGTGAAGGGCACCTCGGGGTACATGTCACCCGAGCAGATTCGCGGTGAGCCGCTCGACCCGCGCAGCGACATCTTCGCCCTGGGCGTGGTGATGCACGAATGCCTCACGGGCCTGCGCCTCTTCCACGGCAAGACCCCGGAGGAAGGCATGATGGCTGCGCTGCGCGAAGAGGTGTTGCCGCCTTCGAAGTGGAACAAGGAAGTGAACGCCGAGCTCGACGCGCTGGTACTCAAGGCGCTGCAGCGAGACCGCGAGAAACGTTTCAACACCGCGCTCGAGTTCGCCCGCGCCATCGAGAAGGCGGCGCCCGGGCTCATCTGGCACCCGGAGCAGCTGGGTGAAGTGGTGACGCGCCACTTCTCTGAACGGCGCGCGGAGACCCGAAGGCTTCTCGAGTCGGCCGAGTTCGGCTCGGAGACCACCGGTGAAGTGAGGGTGGAGAACGTGATGGCGCGGGTGCGGGCAGGCGCTGCCACCACCGCCAGCCTCGCCGCAGAGCCCGCGCGCAAACCCTCGTTGATCAGCGCGCCCCGGGCGGTGATGCCGCGCAACGAGCCCGAGATGACGAGGCCCGGCGTGATGCCAGGCGACCTCAAGAATCCGCCGCAGCCCAGCAGCACTTCCGAAAGCACTTCGCCTGCGAGGCCGCGGGCGTTGCGGGGGCCCAGTGCCTCGGGGGTCACCGCGCCTTCCCCTGCCCTCGCGCGGCCCTTTTCGTACGAAGACGACGATGACGCGGGCGACAAGACGATTCCCGCCGCGGCGTTGCCCGATGAGATTCGCAACCTGCGCGCACAGTTCGCCGCGAACCGGAAGTCCGTCTCTGACAAGTCGCCGGTGCTCTCGCCGCCCGTCAATGAGCCGAAAGATCGGGCCCGCACCCTCACGCCCGCCGCGCCCGCCGGGAACACCGTGCTCCCGCCGCGCAACCCCACGGGCGAGACCATTTCCATCACCCACAAGGGCAACCCGATGGATTGGGAGGACGATGACGACGGCGCGAAGACCGCCATCGCCAAGCCCGGGGAGCTGCCGGGGCTGCTCACGTTGCGAGGGGCCCGAAGGCCTCCGCCTGCGCCCGTGCCGTTCTCGGCCGCGTCGGTGGAGCAGCCGCCGCCACGTGCGCTGCCCGCGGTCGACTCGTTCGACGACCTCTCCATGGTACGCCCGCGGCGGACCGGGCTCATCCTCACGTTGCTCGTCCTGGCGATGCTCGCGGTCGGCGGCCTGTTGGTGTTGCTCGAGATCGTGCCGCTGCCCCGGTTTCCGGGAACACGGAGGGTCGGTGCGCTCGTCTCTGACCAGCGCGGGAGCCAGCCGGGTTGATTCACCGCCGCACACTGCTTCTGGGTGGCGCCGCGAGCGCGGCCTTCGCGGCGCTGCCTTCGGGCCCGTTCGAGGTCGAAGAGAAGTCGCTGCGCCAGCTCGCTGAAGCGCCCAGCAGCCGGGTGCTGGTAGAGCGATTTCTTTCGCGCATCGACGCCATCGACGTGAAGGGTCCGGGGCTCAAGAGCGTGCTCGAGCTCAACTCAGAGGCGCTTCGCATCGCAGATGCACTCGACGAAGAACGCGCCCGGCGAGGGCCCCGCGGCCCGCTGCATGGGATGCCGGTGCTGGTGAAGGACAACCTCGATTCGGCCGATACGATGAAGACGACGGCGGGTTCGTTGGCGCTGCTCGATGCGCCCGTGCCGGCCCGTGATGCGTTCGTGGTGCAGAAGCTTCGGGAAGCCGGCGCGGTGTTGCTGGGGAAAACCAACCTCTCTGAGTGGGCGAACCTGCGCGGTCTGGCCTCGACCTCGGGGTGGAGTGCGCGGGGCGGGCTGACGAAGAATCCGTACGTGCTGACGCGCAACACGTCGGGTTCGTCTTCGGGTTCGGCGGCGGCGGTGGCGGCGAGTCTGTGCGCGGCGGCGATCGGCACGGAGACGGATGGCTCGATCGTCTCGCCTGCTTCGGTCTGCGGGGTGGTGGGCTTCAAGCCGACCCTCGGGCTGGTGTCGCGCGCGGGCATCTTGCCGTTGGCGCACAGCCAGGACACCGCGGGGCCGATGACCCGTTCGGTTTTCGACGCAGCGGTGATGCTCGACGCGATTTCAGGCGTCGACGCGCGAGATGCGGCCACGTCGAAGATTCCGAAGACGGCGCGGGGGTTTGCCGCGGGCCTGAGCGGTGCGTCGCTGCGCGGCGTGAGGCTGGGCGTGGTGCGACGCCTGGTCGACGCGAGCTGGAACGTCTCGGTGCTCGCGAAGGAGGCGCTCGCGGCGCTCACCGCAGCGGGTGCGGTGCTGGTCGACGTGGAGCTGACTTCTTCTGCGTACGAAGCTGCGGAACTCGAGGTGTTGCTGTTCGAGCTGAAGGCGGATCTCGAGGCGTACCTGACGGCGCGTGGCGGGCCGATGAAGCAGCTGACGGATCTCATTGCGTTCAACGAGGCGCACGCGACGAAAGAGCTGGGCTTCTTCGGTCAGCAGCACTTCGTGGCCGCGGCGAAGAAGGGTCCGTTGAGCAGCCCCGCTTACAAGAAGGCGCTGGCGGTGTGCGCGCAGGCGAGGACTTCACTGCACGCGGTGCTGGAGAAGAACAGGGTCGAGGCGCTGGTTGCTCCGACGGATGCGCCGGCGTGGCAGACGGATTTTGCGCTGGGTGACCATTTCACGATGTCGTTCTCCACGCCGGCGGCGGTGGGGGGGTGCCCGCACCTGACCGTGCCGATGGGCTTCGTAGGGGAGCTCCCCGTGGGGTTCAGCTTCGTGGGCGCGGCGTGGAATGACGGGCGAGTACTTGCGTTGGGTCATGCGTTCGAAGAAGCGACGCACGCCCGCAGGCCGCCGCGCTACTTCGCCCACTGAGGCGGCCTCACCCGCTTCTTCGGCCCGACCTCTCTTCGCTGTCGCAGGGCGAAGTTTTTCAGTTGATCAACTCGGTGACCCGCTTGGCGCTGAGCCCGAGGCGGGCGTGCCAGAGCTTGAAGTAGCGCTCCAGCTCTGCGCTGCGAGGGTGCAAACCCCGGTGATGCTGCACGAAGTCTTTCCAGTTCTGCACCTTGTCCGCGCGCAGCATGTCGTTGACCTCCTCGAGCGGACTCAAGGGAATGTCGTCGGCACTGGCGATGAGTCGGGGCGAAAGCGTGGCGTTGGCGATGTTGCGGTACTCGAGCGCGAGCACCAGCACCGCCGGATCATCGGTGAGCGTGGAGACGCCTCCCTCATAGCTTCGGCGCAGATCTTCATCGGCCTGCAGCAGTGGGTGCAGACAGAACGCCCGCTTCGCCCGGTCCGATGCGCCGATCGTTTCGAGCACTGCGAGGCCCTCATCGATGTGCTGCATCAACGGCACGTCGCTGCGTTTTGCTCGTCGGGTCCCATAGAACCGGGCGACGGCCTGATATTCGCGTGAGGTCTTCATCGGCCTCAGCCTGTCAGAATCCATGCGATCGCATTGTCTGGTGCCGATTGGGCAACCGAAGCCGATTCATGCGACGGCCTTTTACGGCGACCCGCACGGAAAGAACCTCAGCCTCAGCTGAGCCCCGCGTACGGTCAACCGTGTTCCCTCCGTGTTACGGAATCAGCAATCGACGAAGAAAATGACATGCAGCCGCACGAAACGGGTGCACTGAGGGCGTCAATTGTTGATTCCGTAACAGAACCACCTGCGCGTCATCGGTCGAAGCCGAGAGGCCTGCTCGGGGAGGGCACTGACAGAGCCCTGCCATTGACCGCCTTTCCCTGAGCTTCTCTGCCCCGGACGCCGCGCGTGCAATTCGCCCTCTCCCAACGGCAGTGGGGGACGTGGTACAGCCCCCGGGCCAACGAGTGCAGTCATGAGGGAAGCCGGTGAAAATCCGGCGCGGTCGCGCCACTGTAACCGGGAGACCGGAAGCCAGAGACCTGCTCGTCGGTGCGGGGTGAAAACGCCGCCAGTCCTCTCTCTTCGCGAAAAGAGAGACGAGGGCCTGACGTGCTCACGTCTGTGGTGTGTCTCATCGTGTTCGCATCGACCCCCGTGGACGGCGGTGTGCTCGCGCTCCCACCCGTCGACGTCGCGCTGCCGCCCCAGGTGCAAGAGCCGCTCCCCACCTCGCCGGTGGTCAGAGACCCCTCGGCGACCCTCACCATCCGCGACGCGAAAGACGCGCGCGCCGAAGCCAAAGACGCCTCTGAGCTCCTCACCACCACGCCCGGCGCCGTCGTGCAGGACTCGGGCGGCGCAGGCCAACGCAAGACGCTTTCACTTCGGGGTGCGGCCCCCAACGCGGTGCTGGTGTTGCTCGACGGCGTTCCCCTCGCAGGTCCCGGCGCCGCGATGGATCTCTCGCGCATTCCCACCGCTGCGCTCGAGCGAATCGAAGTGCTGCGCGGTGGCGGCTCGGCCCGCTACGGCCCCGGCGCGATGGGCGGCGTGGTGAACCTGGTCACCCGCTCACCCGATGGCAGCACCCGGCTCTTCGCCGACGTGACCCAGGGCAGCTTCGTCACCACGCAACTGTCGGC
>JAYTAT010000232.1:0-1922 GCA_043737315.1 Archangium sp. | reverse complement strand
CGCGCGACGCCGCTCGACGAGGTGGACTTCTCGGACGTGAACGAGGTCGTCTCGTCACCTGGTCCTGCGCCTGTGGTACCGCCCGAGCCGCCCACCCCGCCCGACTTCACGCGGCAGGAGTATTCGCCTGCGCCGGTGCCGGTGATCACCCAGGCGCCCGCGCAGCTGCTCCACCGCGTGGAAGACGAAGCGCCGCCCGCACCGGTGGCCGAGGCCTGGGTCGCGCCGGCCGAACCAGAGCTCACCCCGGCGGCCGTCGACTACTCGCAGGTGCAGGGCATCTTGCCTTCGCCCCCAGGGCTCATCGCCTCGTCAGCCACCGAGTGGAGCCTCGCGCAAGCCCGCGCCGCCTTGCGTGAAGCGGTCAACGATCGCGAACACCTGATGCACGTGGTGCTCGAGTACGCGCGGCGCACCTTCGAGTTCATCGGGTCGTTCGCCGTGATGCGCGGCGCCGCCGTCGGTTGGGATGCGCGCGGTGATGGCGACGTGGGGGCGATCCGCCAGTTGGCCATCCCGCTCGATGCCGCCAGCGTGTTCCGAACGGTCGCGCTCACCCGGGGCAGTTACGTGGGTCCGCTCCCGCCCGACGCGCTGTCGCAACATTATCTGGCGCTGCTCGGCCGCATGCCGCGCACCGTGTTCGTCTGGCCCGTCGAGGTGCAGTCGCGCCTGGTGGCGATGCTCTACGGTGACTGCGGCGCGCGGCCCATCTCGCAGCGAAGGCTCGCCGACTTCATTCTCTTCTGCCAGGACCTGCCCTCGGCGTTCCACGAGCTGATCCTCTTCCGCAAACAGAACCCGCGCGTGCCGCAGCACTTCGCCTCGTCGTCGGGCATCATTCCCGATCCGGGCTACGCGCAAGACGGCGCCGTGCCGAACGCACCGGCCGATGAAGACTGGTTCAAGGGGTTGATCACCCTGCTCACCGGGCCCGATGCCTCAGAGCGCTCGATGGCGATGATGGAGTTGATGAAGCACGCCGACGTCTCGGCGCAGGCGCTCGCCATCTCGTTCCCCGGCCCCACCGGCTGGTCGCGCTTGCCGGTCGTCGAGCTGCCTGAGCCCGATGAGCTGGGCCCCATTCCCGGAGCGCTCGCGCGGCTGGGTCAGGCGGGCGCCTCGGCCATCGCACCCCTGCTCGATCACCCCGACAGCGACACCCGCTACCTGGCGCTGCTCACCGCGGGCAGCCTGCGGTACCCCGACGTGGTCGATGGCGTGCTGCGTGGCCTCTTCGACTACGAGCCCGACATCTCTTCAGCGGCGCGTTCGGCGGCGGCGGCGTTGCGCTTGCTGCCCCACTTCCAATCGCGGCTGCCGTCGTTGCGCCAGGAGCTCGCTTCCTCAGATGGGCTGCGCAGAAGCCTCGCGGCGCGCGCGCTGGGCGTGCTGCACGATCGCCCCTCGGTGGAGGGGCTGATCAACCTCACCGGCAGCGAAGACGATCTCTGCTCACAATCGGCGGCAGACGCCCTCAAGGAAATCACCCGGGCGGGCTTCGGCACCAACCCCTCGGCGTGGACGGCGTGGTGGGCGCGCGCCCGGGATCTGCGCCGCATCGAGTGGCTGGTGGAAGCACTCGACGCGGAAGACTTCGACCTGCGGCTCTCGGCCATCGAAGAGCTCTCCCGCACCTTCGGGGACAACTTCGGCTTCTTCGCCGATGGCCCCGGAGCCGAACGTGCTGGCGCGGTGGCCCGCTGGAAAGCCGTCGTCTCGTCGCGCGCCGATCTCGATCTCTGACTGACAGGGTCAGCGTGAAGGCGTTCGATTCAACTTCGGGCGCGGGCTGTCATCGATGTGCTTGGTGGACATCGTGCTCGACCTGCTCGGCTGGCTCGATGACGAGCTCAGCTCAGTCGATCGCCCGCAGCCATGCGGGCGTGATTGAAACCTGTTCACCCGAGTCGAGCACCGCC
>JAYTAT010000231.1:0-4941 GCA_043737315.1 Archangium sp. | reverse complement strand
GAAGCGTCCACCACATGCAGCCCACGGTGATGGCGAGGCTGACCGCCAATTTGATCCATCGGCTCACGGGGGGGCTTCCTTAGCAGACTTTGAGGCGGGGTCACTCGCCTCGGTCGATGCGCCCCTTCGCGCGGCGGCGTCTCGCGCAACCTTCGGCCGCTGGCGGCTCGTTCCCGCGATCATTCGGTCACGCCCTGAAGCAGTGCAGCTGGCCGGGACTCGACGAGCGAGTCGAACCGTTTGCTCCCCACCGCTTTCTGCAGCGCCGCGAGGCTGTCGCCCACCCAGGCCTTCGCGTTCACCGGCGAGTGCAGATCGGTCGCGGCCACCGCATACAGATCGGCATCGAGGAATTGGCGGGCCAGCTTCTCGGCTGCCTTCCCGTAACGGCCGATCAGCGCGCCCATATCGAGCTGCAGCAACGCACCGGCTTGCACCAGCTCTGCCGCGCGCCCCTTCTTCTCGAACTCGAAGCAGCGCTCTGGGTGCGCGATGAGCGGCGTCACGCCCTTGAGCTTCATCTTGAAGATGAACGAGGTGAGCATGGGCAAGGGCCCTTGATACGGCGCCTCGACCAGCAGCACCTTGCCGCTGCCCAGCGTGCGAGAGGCCGGTGTGCCGAGGCTGGTCATCAACGACTCTTCGAGGAAGAAGTTCTCAGCGTTGGGGAAGAGCTCGAGCGCGAGGCCCGCGGTGGCCAGCGCACCCTTCACCTCTTCGAGCTTCGCGGCGCAGAGGGCTGCGTCGAGCGAGGCGTACTCAGCGCGGTGATGCGGGCTGGGCGCGGCCTTCGTGTAGCCCAGGGAAATCAATGCGCGGGCCATCTCGAGGCTGTCTTCCATGCTTCGGCTGCCGTCATCGACGCCGGGGAGCAGGTGCAGATGAAGATCGACGAGCCCGCTCATCGCCAGTCGATCACGAGGCCGGTGTCGACGCCGCCCACGTAGGTGTTGCCGGGAAAGCGCACGTTGAAGGCGAACGGCGAGGCGTAGCCGAAGTACGCGGCGAGCCGGAAATGCGGGGTGAGACGAACGCCGAACTGCAGGCGGCCCTCGATGTGCCCGAGCGGCCTGCTCTCATTGGGGTAGAAGCCGCCGGGTTTGAACGTGGCGAAGTACCAGGCCGCACCCGCGGCGACGTGGAAGCCCCAGGTGATGACCTGATGATCGCTGCGGTACCCGAACCCCCCGACCACCACGTGCTGTGAGTGCGAGGTCATCGAGGCCGGCATGCCCAGGCCGAGGCCCGAGCCCAGCCCGAAATACCAGATGAGATCGTTGCGCGGCTGACTGACGATGGCGCCTTCCCAGGCGAGGCGAAAATGCGGCGTGGTCATGGGCGGGTTGATGAAGACGCCCAGCGAGATCGAGCGGGGAACGAACCACGGCACGAGCGGCACCGCGGTCTGGGCGACGGGCGCCGCGGCCAACATTCCACTGCACACGAGCGCAAGCACCATCGTGATGAGCGTTTCGCCGTGTACGCAGTGCTTGTCAACGGAAGCACTGGGTTCTAGAACCGCGTCACTTCGCGGGCACTTTCTGCCCCGGAAACTTTGGGAGACGCTCTCTTTGTCTACGTCGCTCCGCACGTACGTTTTCCTCGACAGCCTTCAGC
The DNA here is from genome assembly GCA_043737315.1 of Archangium sp. Taxonomy (GTDB): domain Bacteria; phylum Myxococcota; class Myxococcia; order Myxococcales; family Myxococcaceae; genus Archangium_A. The sequence continues at coordinate 3,324 of JAYTAT010000231.1, read as the reverse complement.
CTCAGCTTGCGGCGCACATCGCCACCACGTGCCGCGGCTATTTCCCCGTTCCCTACGTCGCCTCGTTGTTCGTCGAGATCGCGCCGGGCATGGCGATTCACCGGCTGATGGACGTGGCGCTCAAGCAGACCCGCGTGCAGCCTGCGACGTTGGTGGTCGAGCGCGCGTACGGCATGCTCGAGCTGCACAGCGAAGACAAAGGTGAGGTCCGCTCGGCGGGCGAGGCAATTCTCAAAGAGCTGGGTGTCAAAGAAGAGGACCGCATCAAGCCGCGCCTCGTCTCCAACACCATCATCCGCGCCATCGAGCCGATGCACGCGATGATCCTCGACAAGATCCGCTTCGGGCAGATGATCGAGCCCGGCGAGTCGCTTTTCATTCTCGAGTGCGAGCCTGCCGCGTACGCAGCGCTGGCTGCCAACGAGGCCGAGAAGGCCGCCAACATCAAGCTGGTCGACGTGACGCCGTACGGCGCCTACGGCCGTCTGTACCTGGGTGGTTCCGAGTCTGAGATCGACTCGGCTGCCGAGGCCGCCGTCGCAGCGATCAAGTCGCTGTCGGGCAAAGAGACCGCTTCCAAAGAAAAGTGAGGCCGGAAAGCCGGCTTCATCAAGGCAACACGTTTTGAGTTCGCAGCAGTTGTTCCACAACACAAGAGAGGCAGACGACTCCGATGGGTGACGCACTGGGAATGATCGAGACCAAGGGCTTCGTGGGAATGGTCGAGGCCGCTGACGCCGCGGTGAAGGCCGCCAAGGTCGAGCTGGTCGGCTTCGAGAAGATCGGCGGCGGTTACGTGACGATGATCGTCCGTGGCGATGTCGCGGCCGTGAAGGCGGCCATCGAAGCGGGCGCGCGTGGCGCTGAGCGTGTGGGCGAGCTCGTCTCGACGCACGTGATCCCCCGCCCGCACGACAACATCGACGCGGTTCTGCCGCTGGGCCGCAAGGCCGAGCCGGCGAAGTAAGAGGGCACGAAGATGCTGCTCGGCAAGGTGGTGGGGACCGTGGTCGCCACCCGCAAAGAGCCCACGCTCGACGGCTCACGGTTCCTGCTGGTGCGGGGGCTTGACGCAGATGCCAAGCCGACCTCGACGCTGGTGGTGGCAGTCGACGCCATGGGCGCAGGTGTCGGCGAGGTGGTGCTCTATGCATCAGGCTCGTCGGCGCGGCAGACCGAGATGACGAAGGACAGGCCGGTCGACGCCGTGATCATGGCGATCGTCGATCAGGTCGAAGTCGAGGGAAAGCTCACTTGGGTCAAGTGAGCCGCGCCAAGGTGGTGCGCGTGACGGGGGCCTCGAAAGAAGCCCTCATCGCCGCCGCCACCCGCGAGTGTGAACACCAGACCGCCGCGCCGTCGTGTGAGCGCGTTCTGGTGGTGTACGGCCACGACGCCGCGAAGCTCTACATCGAATCCACGGCTGCGCCCCGCCCCACGGGTCGCCGGTCGGCCTAGAGGCTCAGATGAACGAAGCTCAGATCAACGCCATCGTCGAGCAGGTCGTCCGCCGGTTGTCGGGTGAGCTGTCGAAGCTGCCAGCCGCCTCGAACGGCGCCACTCGTGCGCCTTCGATCATCACCAGGCGCGCGGGCATCTTCGACGATCTCGACTCGGCGGTCACCGCGGCCACGCGCGCACAAGAGCAGTGGGTGCGCCTGCCCGTCGAGGGCCGCGAGAAGGTGATCGAGGCGATGCGGCAGTGCACGCGCGATCACGTCAACGAGCTGTCGTCGATGGCGGTGGCAGAGACCAAGCTCGGCAACGTCGCCGACAAGGTGAAGAAGAACCTGCTGTGCGCGAACAAGACGCCGGGCATGGAAATCCTCCGGGCCCAGGCGCAGAGCGGTGACTACGGCCTGGTGCTGATGGAGCGCGCGCCCTTTGGCGTCATCGGCGCCATCACGCCATCGACCAACGCGACCGAGACCATCATCAACAACGGCCTGGCGATGGTGGCGGGCGGAAACTCCGTCGTCTTCAACGTGCACCCGAGCGCGAAGAACGTCGTCAGCTTCTTCATTCAGAAGTTGAACGAGTCGATCGTGGCGGCAGGTGGGCCCGCGAATCTCTTGTGCATGCTCGGCGCCCCGACCATCGAGTCGGCCGGCGCGCTGATGAAGCACCCCGGCATTCGCCTCATCGTGGTGACCGGCGGCCCCGCGGTGGTGAAGGCGGCCATGGGCTCGGGCAAACGTGCGATCTGCGGCGGGCCCGGCAATCCGCCTGCGGTGGTCGACGAGACGGCGAACATCGCCCGCGCGGCGAAAGACATCGTCGACGGCGCTTCTCTGGACAACAACATCGTCTGCATCGTGGAGAAGGAAATCTTCGCGGTCGCCTCCATCGCCGATGAGCTCAAGAGCGAGATGCTCAAACACGGCGCCTTCGAGGTGCCCTCTTCTGCGATCAACCGGCTGGAGAAGCTGGTGGTCGACGAAGGTCACGCGGCGCGCGACTGGGTGGGCAAAGACGCCACCAAGATCGCCGAAGCTGCGGGCTTGCGCGTTCCGTCGGGCACCCGGTTGTTGTTCGCCGAGGTCGACCCCACGCACTCCTTCATTCAGGCCGAGCTGCTGATGCCGGTGATCGGCCTTGCCCGCCTCAAGACGGTGGAAGACTGCATCGTGGCGGCCGTTCAGGCCGAGCACGGCTTCGGTCACACCGCGACGATGCACTCGACCAACATCGAGGTGCTGTCGGCCATGGCGAAGGTCATCAACACGTCGATCTTCGTGAAGAACGGGCCGTCGTTCGCGGGGCTGGGCATGACGGGCGAGGGCTACACCTCGTTCACCATCGCCAGCCCCACAGGCGAAGGGCTCACCACGCCGGTCAGCTTCACGCGTGAGCGCCGCTGCACGTTGAAGGACTCGTTCCGGATCATCTGATGGCAGGTGCGCCCCCCGGTCCCGCGCTGGGTCTGTTCGAGCTCGAGTCGCTCGCGCGTGGGGTCGTGGTCGCTGACGCGCTGGTGAAGCAGGCGGCGGTGCAGATCGTGATCGCCGAGGCGGTCTCGCCGGGCAAGTACCTGCTCGTCTTCGTGGGTGCCGAAGGCGACGTGCTGGAGTCATTCAAGGCGGGCCTCGAGGTGGGCGGCGCGATGGTGCTCGACTCGCTTCATCTGACGCACGTGGCAGAGCCGGTGGTGGCGGCGCTCCTCAGCGGAGAGCTTTCGAAGGTCGGCGCTGATGACGCGGTGGGCATCGTCGAGCTCCACACGGTGGCGGCGACGTTGAAGGCGGCCGACGTGGCGCTCAAACGCGCTGAAGTCCGGCTCACCCAGTTTCATCTGGCCAGGGGCATCGGCGGCAAGGGCTGGTT
>JAYTAT010000230.1:0-1925 GCA_043737315.1 Archangium sp. | reverse complement strand
ACGACTACGCGCGCTTCTCGGCCGAGGAGCTCAAGCGGCGGCAGCAGCTCGCCTGGCCGCCGACCACGCGCATGGTGGCGATTCGCATCGACAGCGAGTCGGCGGATCTCACGATTCGCGTCGCCAAGCAGTTGGCGAAGGTGGCCGAGAAGAACCTGCCGTCGGCTTCACAGGGGGTGCGCATGCTCGGCCCCGCGGCCGCGCCGATCGCACGCATCAAGGGGAGGACGCGGTGGCAGCTGGTGCTCAAGGCGCCCACGCACACCGCGATGTTCCGCACCCTCGACGCGATCGAACTGGCCATGCAGGACCTGCCGTCGGCGGTGCGGGTGGTGATCGACGTCGATCCGGCAGCGATGCTCTGACGGCCTTCCTCCCTTTGGGAGAGGGTCGGGTTGCACGGCCCAGAGTGGCACTTTAGTATCACTCTGTGCGCACCGAACTGGTCACCACGTTGAAACGAAAAGCCACCCGGCTTCTTGCCGATGTCGAGCGGACCAGGCGGCCGATCGCAATCACCCAGCACGGCATCCCGAGCGCGTACCTCGTTGACGTCGAGACCTGGGAGTCTCTCCAGAAACGAATGCTGCTTCTTGAAGGCATTGCTCGAGGCGAACGCGCCTTCGAAGAAGGCCGCGTGCTGACCCAGGCGCAGGCCCGCCGCCGGATGTCACGATGGCTGAAGTAGTTTGGACGGAACCCGCCCTCAGCGATCTCGACGCCATCGCCGACCACATCGCGCTCGACAAACCGTCCGCGGCGCGCGCGCTCGTAGCTCGCGTTTTCGATCATGTCGCGCAGTTGGCCGAGTTCCCGGGGTCGGGGTCCCGACCCAGAGAACTGCGTGACGGGCGCTACCGGCAGATCGTCGAGCCACCGTGCCGCGTATTTTACCGATTGGCCGGGAGCCAGGTGGTCATCCTCCACGTGATGCGAAGCGAGCAACGGCTGAGGCGGTCGAGTCTGCGACGGATTTGAGAAACTTCCCCTCCCGCGACCCTCTCCCCCTCGGGCAGAGGGGGCCAGTTATTGGACCTCTGGGCGGCCCTGTAGGAACGTGTGGCACCCGCAATGGCCGCGCCTCCCATTCTCCTCGTCGCTGACGATCTCTCGGTGATCGCCTCGGTCAAGCGCGTGCTGGCCCGCGAGGGGTATGAGTGCGTGCTGGCGACCAGCGCGGCCGATGCGGTGATCGCCTTTGGTCACCTGCTCCCGGGGCTGATCATTTTGCAGCCCTCGGTCGAGAGTGATCGCGGCGGCGTGCTGCTGGAAGAACTGCAGAACCACCCCGACGCCCGGTTGCTGCGCGTGCTGCTGCTGGGCGAGACCATTCCCGGGTTTGCCTGGCCGGTGATCCCGCTGCCGCTCGACCCCGACTTCTTCGCCACCTCGCTCGACGAGAACGTGCGCACCACCGACGAAGCGGGCTCCTGGTCGGTGCTGGAGACCGCGCCCGCACAGACGCCTCCGATGCCCGTCGAGTCGGCGAACCAGCCCGCCGACGAGTGGCGCGCGACCAGCCCCCACGACGTGGATCAAGACGCCCCGCAGGAAGAGATGCCGGAGCCGCAGGCGATCGTGCTCGATCCGACGCCGCCCCACCGGCCCGATGCGCTCGAAGAGAAGCTCTTCGGGGATCTCGCTGCCGACGTGGAAGCCTCGGCCATGCGGTCGGTCGAGTCGTCGCTCCCCCAGCCGCAAGACGACGACGAAGAGCTCACGCGCCTGGAAGACGAAGTGCGCGCCGAAGCCCAGCGCCGCCGCCAGTCGCGCGAAGCCCGCGCCGTCACCGTCAAACCTTCAGTCGAGCCGCCTGCGCCCCGGGAGATGCCCAGCTCGCAGCCCGAAGGCGACGAGTCGTTCGAGGGCATGTCGGAAGAGCCGGTGCCTCCGTCTTCCCGCGCCACCGAGGTGCTCTCGCGCGC
>JAYTAT010000229.1:0-4968 GCA_043737315.1 Archangium sp. | reverse complement strand
AGCCTTCGTGGTCGACCCCGCGTGGGACGTGAGCGCGATCCTCGCGGCGGTCGAGGCCGACGGGCGGAAGCTGAGTGGCATCTTCCTGACCCACCATCATGACGATCACATCAACGGGGTGCCGGGGCTGCTCCAGCGCGTGGACGTGCCCGTGTACGTGCAGCAGGCAGAGGTCGACTTCGCCGAGGTGTTGCGTCCGTTCGCCAGCGCGATCCGGGCGGTCAGCCCAGGAGAGCGGGTGAGGGTGGCGGGGCTCGAGGTCGAGTGTCTGCACACGCCGGGTCACACTCCGGGCGCACAATGTCTCTCGTGCGGCGGCGGGTTGTTCGCGGGCGACACCTTGTTCGTCAACGCGTGCGGCCGGTGCGACTTCAAGGGCGGCGATCCCCAGGCGATGCACCAGTCATTGTTCGACGTGCTCGGCCGGTTGAGTGGCGCGACGGCGCTTTACCCGGGCCACGACTACGGCGAGGTGAAGGTCTCGACTCTTGCGCGTGAGCGGGAGCGGAATCCGTATTTTCAGCTCAAAGAACGTGAGGCGTTCGTGAAGTACCGCATGACCCCACGTTGAGAAAAGAAGCCCGGGGGAAGAAGGTGCTTTCGGGAACACAGTTGTGCCTCGGTCGAGCGGGGCTCTTGGCGCGGGCCTCTTTTGACTTGCTGAACACGGCTTCGACCCGCTCATCGCGCCCGAGGCCAGACTCGAGCGCACTTTGCCCGTGGCAGAAGGGCCTGCGCGAGGTGAGCAACGGTCAGAAACCCGAAAGCACCACCCACCCTCAGTGCTTTTCAGGTCAGCAGCGCCTTGAACTGCTCTTCGTCGAGCACCTTCACGCCGAGCTCCGTGGCCTTCGTGAGCTTCGAGCCCGCATCTTCGCCGGCCAGCAGGAAGTCCGTCTTCTTCGACACGCTGCCGGACACCTTGCCGCCACGCCGCTCGATCTCTTCCTTCGCCTGCTCGCGCGGCATGGTGAGCGTGCCGGTGATCACCACCGTCTTCCCGGTGAAGGTGCCGCCCGCAGCCTGAGCCGAAGGCGCCTCGGGCTTCACCCCGGCGGCGAGCAACGCTTCGACCATCGCCCGGTTGTCCGCGTCTTCGAAGTACCCGTGAATCGCCTTGCCCATCTCGGGCCCGACATCCTTCACCACCTGAAGCGACTCGATGGTCGAGTCCATCAGCGGCTTCATGTCGCGGAAATGATCGGCCAGCGCCTTCGCCGTGGCCTCGCCCACTTCGGGAATGCCCAGCGCGTAGATGAACCGCCGCAGCGTGGTCTTCTTGCTGCGTTGAATCGCCTCGAGCAGGTTCGTCGCGCTCTTCTCGCCCATGCGCTCGAGCGTCGAGAGCTGCTTCAAGTCGAGGCCGTACAAGCCGACCACCGTCTTCACGAGGCCGGTCTCCACCATCGCCTCGCACGACTTGTCGCCCAGCCCGTCGATGTCCATCGCGGTGCGGGTGGCGAAGTGGCGCAGGCGGCCCGCGAGTTTGGCGGGGCAGAGTTTGCCGGTGCAGCGCGCGATCGCTCCGTCTTCTTCCTTCTTCACCGGTGAGTTGCAGATGGGGCAGCAGGTGGGGAAGACGAACTCTTCTTCCTGCCCCGTGCGGCGGCTGGTGATCACCTTGACGATCTCGGGGATGACGTCGCCTGCGCGGCGCACGAAGACCCAGTCGCCCTTGCGAACGTCTTTGCGGCGCAGCTCCTGCTCGTTGTGGAGCGTGGCGCGGCTCACGGTCACCCCGCCCACGAACACCGGCTTGAGGTTCGCCACCGGGGTGATCGCGCCCGTGCGGCCGACCTGCACCACGATCTCGTCGACCTGCGCCTCCATTTCTTCCGGGGCGAACTTGAAGGCGATCGCCCAGCGCGGCGTCTTCGAGACCTGGCCCAGCCGGTTGCGCGCGTCGGTGAGGTCGACCTTCACCACCAGGCCGTCGATCTCGTACGGGAGTGAGTGGCGATCGGCCCGCAGTGACTTGTACTCCTGCATCACGCCGTCCAGCCCCTTGGCCACGGCGAAGCGCGGGTTCACCGGCAGGCCCACTTCATCGAGGTACGCGAGCTTCTCCTGGTGCGTGATGAAGGTCTTGCCCTCGACGACGCCCACTTCGTACAGGTAGACCGACAGGGGCCGCGCCGCGGTGATCTTCGAGTCGAGTTGGCGCAACGAACCCGCCGCCGAGTTGCGCGGATTGACGAACGCTTCTTCGCCGCGCTCGAGCAGCTGCTCGTTCATGCGCTTGAAGTCGGCGCTCTTGATGAACACCTCGCCGCGCACCTCGAGCAGGGCGGGCACCTTCTTTCCGGTCAGGGTGAGCGGGAGATTCTTGATGGTCTTCAGGTTCTGGGTGACGTCTTCCCCGATGGTGCCGTCGCCGCGCGTGCTGCCCTGCACGAACGTGCCGTTCTCGTAGACCAGCTCGATCGCCAGGCCGTCCATCTTCGGCTCGCAGGTGTACGTGACCGCCTCGAGGGTGAGCGCCTTGCGGATGCGCTCGTCGAACTCGAGGAATTCGGCCTCGTCGAACACGTTGGCAAGCGACAACATCTGTTGCCGATGGGTGACCTTCTCGAACTTGCTCAAGATGGCGCCGCCCACCCGCTGGGAGGGTGAGTCGGGGCTCACCAGTTCTGGGTTCGCTTTTTCGAGCGCCAGCAGCTCGTTCATCAGCCCGTCGTAGGTGGCGTCTGACACCTCTGGCGCATCGAGCGTGTAGTACCGGCGGTTGTGGTGGGCCAACTCGGTGCGCAGGGTTTTGAGGCGCTCAGCGGGTTTCATGGAGCGCCGATCAATCCGAACGCCCCGGCCCTTGCCACTACTTGTTATCGAGGAACCCAAGCCTGTCCTGCTTGACTTGGCCAGAAGCCGCCCGTACCTTGCGTTCGGCTGTCGCGGTCAGGCCCCCACGTCGGGCGCCAGACCTCACCCTCACAAAACACCTCTCGCAGCCTCGAAGTCAGGGCAGCCGCTGCGACCCCCCAAAAAGCTCCCCATGGCACGCGCTCGCTCCAAGTCCGAATCTGACGAAACCTCGAAGAAGCGCCGTCCCGCGGCGCGTGAAGAGGAAAAGCCGAAGAAGCGCCCGGTGAAGAAGGCCGCCGCCGCCCCTGCTGCTGAAGAGCGTGCTGCCGCCGAGCTCGAAGAGCTCCGCCCCAGTGAGGCCCGCGAGGAAGAGCGGGTCGAGCGCAACGAGTCGAACGGCGAGACCGATGACGATGGCCGGCCGCGCCCGGTGCTGACGCCGATGAATCGCGCGGTGCGTGATGACGAGCTTCAGGAAGCGCGCCTGAGCGGTGAGAACGTGGTGCCCGAGACGCAGCAGGCCGAGAGTGACGCGGAGCCCGAGCGGGCGGCCGACGGCGCCAAGCGGCTCCAGGTGCTCAAGCTCACCGACCTCAAGCGGATGAAGATCACCGAGCTGACCAAGATGGCCCACAACCTGGGCATCGACAGCACGCAGGGTCTCAAGAAGCAGGAGCTGCTGGTCGCGATCCTCTCGAACGTCACCGAGAAGCGCTACGAGGTGCAGGCCGAAGGCGTGATGGAGCTCGACCGCGATGGTCACGGCTTCTTGCGCTCGGCTGAGTCCGACTACATCGAGAGCCCCGACGACATCTACGTCTCGCCCTCGCAGGTGCGTCGCTTCACGCTGCGCCCCGGTGACACCATCAGCGGCCCGATTCGCCAGCCGCGTGAAGGCGAGCGCTACTTTGCGCTGCAGCGCGTCGAGAAGATCAACTTCAGCGATCCCTTCGGCGAAGAGGTCAAGGATCGCATTCTCTTCGACAACCTCACCGCGCTGTACCCGACGAAGAAGCTCCACCTCGAGCACGACGCGTCTGACTTCACCACGCGCATCATCGACATGTTCTGCCCCATCGGTCTGGGCCAGCGCTGCTTGATCGTCGCGCCGCCCAAGGCGGGCAAGACCGTGATGCTGCAGAACATCGCGCACGCGATCTCGAAGAATCACCCCGACATTCACCTCATCGTGTTGCTCGTCGACGAGCGCCCCGAAGAAGTGACCGACATGCAGCGCAGCGTGCGCGGCGAGGTCGTCAGCTCGACCTTCGACGAGCCCGCCACCCGCCACGTCGCGGTCGCCGAGATGGTCATCGACAAGGCCAAGCGCCTGGCCGAGCAGAAGAAAGACGTCTGCATTCTGCTCGACTCGATCACCCGCCTGGCCCGCGCCTACAACACCGTCGTGCCCTCGTCGGGCAAGATCCTCTCAGGCGGCGTCGACGCGAACGCGCTGCACCGGCCCAAGCGCTTCTTTGGCGCTGCCCGCAACATCGAAGAAGGTGGTTCGCTCACCATCATCGGCACGGCCCTGATCGACACCGGTTCGCGCATGGATGAAGTGATCTTCGAAGAGTTCAAGGGCACGGGTAACTCCGAAATCGTGCTCGACCGGAAGCTCTTCGAGAAGCGCATCTTCCCCTGCATGGACATCAACAAGTCCGGCACGCGAAAGGAGGAGCTGCTGCTGACCCCCGGCGATCTGGTGCGCATCACCGCGCTGCGCCAGGTGCTGCACCCCTTCACGCCCATCGACGCGATGGAGTTCGTGCTCAAACACATGCGCCCCACCAAGGGGAACATCGAATTCCTCGGCGGAATGAACCGGTGATCGCATGAGATCGATGCTCTTCCCGCTGGCGCTGGTGCTGCTGATGAGCTGTGGGTCGATCCTCGAACCGCCGACCCCCAATTCGGGGCGGGCGTGCAGCCAGGACGCCGACTGTGTACCCAACGGCTGTTGTGGCACCGCGGGTTCAGCCATCCACACGCTCGATGCGCCCCGCTGCACGGGCGTGACCTGCTCTGGAATGTGCCCCGCGGCGCAGGTCAGCTGCGGGTGTGGCGTGCCCATCTGCCGCGACTCGCGTTGTTCGGTGGCGGTGGCGACCGGCATGGGCTGCGAATGACCACCCGATCGGTGGATCGCGGCCTGTCGCTGGGCTA
>JAYTAT010000228.1:0-4968 GCA_043737315.1 Archangium sp. | reverse complement strand
CGCACTCGCGACCCGACACCCGGCCGATGCCGGTGATCAACCCCGCGCCCGGCGCTGCATCTTCATACATGCCCATCGCGGCCAGCTGGCTGAACTCGAGGAACGGCGTTCCCGGGTCGAGCAGCTGGTTGACGCGCTCGCGGGGCAGCAGCTTGCCGCGCGAGATGTGCTTCTTGCGCGCGTCTTCACCGCCCCCTTCGGCAATCTTCGCCACCCTCGCCTTCAGGTCGTCGACGATCACCTGCATCGCCGTCGCGTTGGCCTGGAAGTCGGCACTGCGCACATTCAATTGACTCTCGATCGTCGCCATATCGCGGCGTGGTCTTACCGGAGCCGGGCGGCAGGGACATGACCGATTTCGAGCCGTACTCCGGCAACTGGAAACCAGAGGCGGTCGACTTCACCAGCTCCTCGAACTGGCCGATGAGCAGCCGCGAGGTGAACGCCCGGTAGCCGTACTTCGCCAAGATGCTTCGTGAGGTCAGCGAGGCTCAACGAGCTCGATGAGCTGTTCGAGCGGGGATTGAGGGCCCTGCTTGATGGGTTGGCTGCGACAATCGGGAGAAAAACGCAGCGCAGATGAAGCGGCTCTGGGGCCACGCGTGGTCCGGCGGCCTCGTGGCCCTCACCCTGACCTGTTTCCCGAAGGGAGAGCGGAAGAGCAAAAGGACCGTTCAGCGTCGATTGCGACCGTTCAGTTCCGGGCGAGGCGATTGCACTGGGAACCGCGCCATGACTCCGTCCGTGACGCCCTCCTTCGCGCTGCCTGCCCGGGTTTCGTTTTCCGACCGGCTTCGCCCTCACCGCAACCAGCTGCTGCTCGGTTTCGGCCTGGGCCTGGCAACCGAGTTGCTCCTCGATGGCACCCAGTTTGGTCTGGGCCACGCGATCTTCGGGGTACTGGTCGCGGCATTCGTCGTGTTGAGCGCAGGCAGGGAGGCCTGGCACTCGGCCGGTGGCCATCGCTGGTTGTTGCTGGCCGCCGTGCTGCTGCTCGGCTCGACCATGTTGCATGACGCGGGCTGGCTCGCAGTGATGAGCACCCTTTCATCAGCTCTGCTCTTCGCGCTCGCCATTCAAGGGTGGAACGGTGAACGCAAACTCTCGACGCTGCGCACCGGCCAGCTGCTCGGGGCGCCCTTCAAGACCGCCGGGCAATCACTCTTCGCGGGTGCCGTGGTGACCAGCCGTCAGCTGGAAGACACCAACATCACCGGCACGGTGAGCAAGTACGGGCCCGGTCTGCTTCGCCTGATGATCATCGTGTTGCCTCCGGTGGGCGTGCTCACCTTGCTGCTCTCTTCGGGTGATGCCCTCTTCCGCGCGCGGCTCGGCGGCATCGAACGCTTCATCTTCGGCATTCCGCTCAGCGGATTTTTGCGCGGCAGCTTCGTCACGCTCGTCTCGGGGTTAACCCTCACGGGCGTGCTCGCCCTGGCCTCGCGCCGGAAGGACGACGTCACGCCGAGCGTGCCAGGCCGACCGCTGCGCGCGTTCGAGAGCTTCACGCTCCTGGGCACCCTCACCTCGCTGTTGTTCTTCTACGGGCTCACCTCGACCCCGTGCGCGCTGGCGCCTGCTGCGTGCACGTTGCCCGAAGGCGTCACCTTCGCTGACGCGGCTCACGAAGGCTTCTTTCAACTGCTCTTCGCCGCCATCGGCATTCTGCTGCTGCTGATGGCCTTGCCCGCGCGCACGCAGTTGGAGTCGAAGAAGGCGCAGCTGATCTTCACCGCCCTTTCCACCACGCTCGTGCTCGCCACCATGCCGATGATGATCTCCGGAGCGGCCCGGCTGTGGCGCTACGAGTCAATCTACGGCCTGACCGTGCTGCGGCTGCTGGCCTACGCGGGGCTGCTGCTGGTCGGCGCGGTGCTCGCCTGGCGCGCTGTGACGTTGTGGACCTTCAACCAGGCCTTCGTCGGCGGCGCGATTGCCTTGTTCACCCTGACCATGCTCGGGCTCGCGGTGCTCTCACCCGACAGGTACATCGCGGAGCGGAACCTTCAGCGCCCGGAGGTCGACGTCGCGTACCTGCATTCTTTGTCGTCCGACGTGCTGCCCGTGCTTGTCGCGCTGCGACACAATTCACTGCGCGACCGGGACGATCAGCTGGGCCCATCGGAGTCGATCCTGACCTGGAACCTCGGCCGCGCCCGGGCCCGCGCCGCCCTGAGCCCCTTCTTCAAAAACCTAAGCCCCTGAGAACAGCTGGGATTCCTGGGCCACGAATCGGTGGCGGAAACCTCGGGGGGACGGCATTCGTATGTTCCGCATGACCAGATGGCACCTCGCAATCGGCTTCCTCACCGCAGTCTTCGCCTTTGCGTTTACGGCCTGGGCACAGACGCCACCGAAGTCCAAGGAGAGCAACCCCGTGAAGTCTCAGAAACCCCCGACAGACGAGCTGAAGAAGAAGCTCTCGGCGGAGCAGTTCCACGTCACCCAGGAGTGCGGCACCGAGCCGCCCTTCAAGAACGCTTACTGGAACAAGCACGATGACGGCATCTACGTCGACGTCGTCTCTGGTGAGCCGCTGTTCTCCTCGAAAGACAAGTTCGACTCTGGCACGGGTTGGCCGAGCTTCACCAAGCCCATCGAAGCCAATGTCGCCGAGAAGAAAGACGTCACCTTCGGCATGACCCGCATCGAGGTGCGCTCGAAGACCGGCGACTCACACCTGGGTCACCTGTTCGACGATGGCCCCAGCGACAAGGGTGGCCTGCGGTACTGCATCAACTCGGCCTCGTTGCGCTTCGTGCCCGCCGCGCGCCTGGAAGCCGAAGGTTTCGGCAAGTTCGTCTCGCTCTTCCCGCTCGCCAAGCAGGAAGGCGTGGCCAACGTCGCCGCCGGTGAAGAGACCGTCTATCTGGCCGGTGGCTGCTTCTGGGGCATGGAGGATCTCATCCGGAAAATCCCCGGCGTCATCGCCACCGAGGCTGGCTACACGGGCGGCTGGCTCAAGAACCCGAAGTACGACGACACCCACGACAGCAAGTCGGGTCACGCCGAATCGGTGAAGGTCGTGTACGACCCGAAGAAGCTCAAGTTCGAAGACCTGCTCGAGAAGTCATTTTTCAAGATGCACGATCCCACCACGCTCAACCGTCAGGGCAACGACGTCGGCACGCAGTACCGCTCGGCGATCTTCTTCACCAACCCCGCGCAGAAGACCGCGGCTGAAGCGGTGAAGGCGCGGGTGGAGAAGTCAGGGAGCTGGAACAAACCGGTCATCACCGAGATCGTCGCGGCCACCCAGTGGTACCCCGCCGAGGATGACCACCAGGATTACCTGCAGAAGCACCCCAACGGGTACACCTGTCACTTCATGCGGCCTTGAGGGGCCAGCGGCAGTGACACGTTGCGAAGTTCGAGCCGCTTCAGCGCGCGCTTGAGCGTCGCGACGTGAGAGAGCTCGAGGGGCGCAATCGAGGTGATCAACACCTCGTCGAAGGCATCGGCGGGGATCGACCGGAGCATCGCGTCGAGCCCCTGCACGCCTGAGAGCGCCTGCAGCTCCACCATCAACGAGCGGAAGCGATCCTCGCGTTTGACGCGCACCTTCATCGACGACGCGTGGAAGATGAGGTTTGCCGGCGAAAGCTCGGCGTGCCGAACGCGCGAGAGCATCGCCTCGAGCGGCACCCCGCGAAACGAGCCGAGAAACTCGAGTGACTTGATGCGCGAGAGCACCGGCATGCGCCACACCCAGTCGGCCTCAGCGAAGTTCGGCGTCTGACAATGCAGCGTGAGCCGGGCCAACGAGGGCAATGAACGCGCTTGGCCTATCAGCTCTACCTCGGCTGCAGGCCAGCTCGAGAGATCCGGCGGGCCCTGGAGCGCCACCGATTCGAGGCCCAGCGGGTGATCGGCGCCGAAGAGCACCGGCACCGCCTGCAACGGGGCGCGGGCGACGTCTTTGAGCGAACGAAAGTGCCGAGAAGCGAGTTCCACCGGGGGCGTGCCCGAGAAGAGCACCTCGAGCTTGCGCAGCGTGGCCCAGTCGGGCGCCTCGACCAGGTCGCCGTGCAGCATCACCGACGCCTCGGTGAGAAAGCCGCGCTCCCAGCGTTGGTTTTCATCGGGCATCACGGCCGAGTGCAGCCGCCGCAGGAACTGAGTGCGGTGGCGATCGAGCAGCTTGTGCATGCGCCGATCGCTGCGCTGAGAGCGCGGTGTCTGGAGCTGCAGCGAGATGAACTCCCCGCGCGGATCGCCCTGCTCCTGCAGCGCGTCGGCCAGCACCAGCCGGGGCCCGTCGTCAGCCGGAGCGGCGAAGACCGCGCGGTAGAGCGCCTCGACGTCGTTTCCGTCCATGGGAGATCAGTGAGAGCCCGAGTAGGTCGGCTCGAACTTGAGCACCTCGGCTTTGATCGACGGATCGTCTGCGACCTGCTGGCCCAGCAGCACCCAGTCGAGCTTCACCGTTCGTGCGTTGGGCCCTGCCTTCTGGGCGATGCTCGCGCTCACGTCTTTCTGGCGCTTCTTGAGCTCCGCCAGCGTCTTCTTGAGGTCGCCCATCGCCGACCTGTCTTTCACCGCCGCCAGGCGCTCTTCCAACGTCTTGACCTGGCTGCCCAGAAATTCGAGCTGCTGTTGATCGCGCTCGGACACGCTCAAGTCGAGAAAGGGCCCCTTCGGGCTGCCCAGCACCAGCTGCACCTTGGCGAGCGCCTGACCCTTCTGCGCCGAGGCAAAGAGCAGCGCCGAGGTTTCATCCATTCGCTGCGCGGGCTGCGTGCCGCGGAACTCACCCGACTGAATGACGAAGTCGACTTCATTCTTGAGCTCGGTGGAGAGCTGCATGCCGTCGGCGTACGTGGTGGCCGCGAGCACGATGGTGACGTCACGGGGGCCCAGGCTCTTCAGCGCGGCCCGCGCCGCCTCGAGCGTGGCGACTGAAGTGACGTTCTTGTCGGGCGCGACCGGCCCCACCGCGGTGAGCCCGATGAGGCCGACCTTCACCCC
>JAYTAT010000227.1:0-4970 GCA_043737315.1 Archangium sp. | reverse complement strand
CGCGCTCCTGCGCCAGGCGACGAGCGGCGATTGGACCGGGTACGTCGACGACCTGAAGCGTCAAGGTACTGCCTCCGCCCGCCTCGGGATCCCGTTGCCCGTCTGGTACGGCCTGGTCAGAAGCGTCACGCGCGACCTGATGAACCTCATTTTGACCACCTTCGAGGGTGAGCCTGAGCGCATGCGCGGCGCGTTGTTGGGCATGCACGCCTTCTTTGATTGCGCGATGTCGATGCTGGGCGAGGTCTATCTGGCCGCCTCAGAAGACGCGCTGCTGCGCAGCCAGACCCGCTTTCGCCGGCTGAGCGAGGCGGGTTTCCTGGGGGTAACCAGGTCAGACATGGGCGGGCGGGTGCTCGAGGCGAATGACGCCTTCCTCGCGTTGATAGGCCGCACCCAGGCGGATCTCGAAGCCGGCATCGTCATCGCGGACATGACGCCCCAAGAGTGGCACCCCGTGGATGATATCGCCTCGAAGGATCTGCAAACCACCGGCATCTCGCAGCCGCACGAGAAGGAGTACCTGAAGCCCAACGGTGAACGCGTGCCGGTGCTGGTGGGCGGAGCGGTGCTCGACGAGCACAGCGTCATCGCCTTTGCGCTCGACCTCACGCAGCAAAAACAACTCGAGCGATTTCGCTCGCGCAGCTTGCGGCTCGAGGTGGAGAACCGGCGCATTCACGAGGCCAGCCGGCTCAAGAGCGAGTTCCTCGCCAACATGTCGCACGAGCTGCGCACGCCGCTCAACGCGATCATCGGCTTCACCGAGTTGATCCACAGCCATCAGGTCACGCCCGACATGCCGCAGTTCGACGAGTTCGTCGGCGACATCCTCGCCAGCAGCCGTCACCTGCTGCAGCTGATCAACGACGTGCTCGATCTCTCGAAAGTCGAAGCGGGGCGCCTCGAGTTCCACGCCGAGGTGGTCGACCTCCCCCAATTGGTGCGGGAAGTGGTGGCCATTGTCCGCACCATCGCCGCGCAGAAGCAGATCAAGGTGTCGGCTGAAGTCGATCCGTCGCTGGGCAGCCTCTTCATCGACGCCGCGAGGCTCAAGCAGGTGCTCTACAACTACGTGTCCAACGCGCTCAAGTTCACCGAGACGGGCGGCACGGTGAACATCCGCGCGAGGCCCGAGGATCCGGGCTTTTTTCGCCTCGAGGTGGAAGACACCGGCATCGGCATCACCGCGGCCGACATCGGCAAACTTTTCTCTGAGTTCCAGCAACTCGACGCCGGCGCCACCAAGGCACAACCGGGCACGGGCCTGGGGCTCGCGTTGACCAAGCGGCTGACCGAAGCGCAGGGCGGCTCGGTGGGCGTCACCAGCGCGCCGGGCAAGGGCAGCACGTTCTTCGCCTTGTTGCCCCGCAAGGCGATCAATGGAGAACCGGTGGCTGCGCCCAAGAGCGTGCTGGGTGTTCCCGGCGCGCCCTTCATCCTCGTGGTGGAAGACGAGCCGAACGATCAGGCGTTGATCATGCGCACCCTGACCAGCGCGGGCTACTCGGTCGACACCGCGAGCACGGGAGCCCAGGCGCTGGCCCGCTGCCGCGAGCAACAGTACGGCGCCATCACGCTCGACCTGTTGCTGCCCGACGCGAACGGGCTCGAGGTGCTGCAGGCGATTCGCCAGAGCCCGCTCAATCGCGACGTGCCGGTGATCGTGATCACCGTGGTCACCGAAGGCGGCGCCGCGGCAGGGTTCACCGTGCACGACATTCTGGCCAAGCCGGTCAGCGGCCCGTTGATTCTGGGCTCACTCGAGCGGGCGGGTGTTCGCTCCGAACGCGCAGGCCGGGTGCTGGTGCTCGATGACGACGCCGCGTCGACCCGTTTGATGTCGGCGACGCTCGATCAGCTCGGCTACCGCGCCACCACCGCCTGCCGGGGCGCCGACGCGCTTTCGCTCGCCGCAGAAGACCCGCCCATCGCGGTCATCCTCGATCTGCTCATGCCCGAGATGGATGGTTTCGAGTTTCTCGAGCGCTTTCGCGCGTTGCCGCGGTGCAGGACCGTGCCGGTGATCGTGTGGACGGTGAAGGCGCTCAGCGTGGCGGACTACCGCCGCCTGGAGGCCTCGGTGCAGGGTATCTTACGGAAGGGAAAGAACGCCGGCAGCGTGGTGTTGGAGGCGCTGCGCACGTTCTTGCCCGCGCACACCACGGGTGGATGACAACCCCGCGAACGTGAAGCTCGCGGACCTCGTGCTCAATGCGCGCGGCTTCGCAGTGCGTACCGCGTCGAACGCAGAAGAGGCGCGCGACGCCGGCTGCGATGGCTCCATCACCAACCCCATCGGTACCGCGCCTCTTCGCCGACCAGGTCGCCCGATTTCTTGCGAACGGCGCGCTGAACGAAGCCTGTAGGGTGCGAGCCCATGCTCGTCTTGATGGAAGGCCCCCTCGCGACCAGCCCCCCCGATGACGCCCGCCTCGGCCTGGTCGCAGCGGCGCAAGCGCTGGGGCACCGCGTTCACGTCATTCCGCCCGAAGGTTCGCTCGCCGACGCCGAGCCTTCTCTCGACCGGGGTGACTTTCAGTGGGGCGTGTTGTTCGGCAGCGCTTTCGAGCCCGAGCGGTACCAGCAGCTGCACGATGAGGCACGCGCGCTCAACATCACCCTGCTCAACGACCCCACCCAGCGCACGAACGCCTTCGATGGCACCGTGCTCGGGGGGCTGACCACGTGCCCGGTACCGTTGAGGGAACTGGAGAAGCAGGGCGCCGCATTGAAACGCGAGTACCGGCTCTTCGTGCTCGATGCCGACGTGCTCGCGATGGGATTCGCGGCCCTGCCCGAAGATCCGTTCGGCGCGTTGACCGAACGTGATGAACGCGAGCTGCGTGCCCTGGCCCACGAAGCTGCGCGGCGCACCCGGGTGCCCTGGCTCACCGTCGACGTCGGGCAGTTGGAAAGCGGTGACTGGCGCATCATCGAGACCTTCGACCCATCGAGCAGCGCGCTGACCGCGGTGAACCCGCGCGACTTGCTGGGCGCGCTCGCCAACGGCCTCGAACACCGCACCGGCTGTTGAATCCCCTGGCCGGGTCTTCAGCTGAACCGTTTGATTGACTCTTCCCACTCGAGCTTCATCGCGCGGGGGGGGGCGATCGCGGAACGCGGCTGTCTTTGGGTGCCGCTGGAGAAGCAGGGCGCCGCATTGAAACGCGCGTGCCGGCTCTTCGTGTTGAGGTGGGACCCCTTTCCCCCGTCTGCGTGTCCCAGGGTACCCATGAGAATCCCGCTGCTGCTCGCCGTGGTGTCGCTGTCTGCATTTGCCGAGAACACCGACGCACCGGTGTCGCTGACCGCCTCTGACGGCACCGGCCTCAAGCTCATGAAGCTGCAGGCCCGGGCGGTGGTGATGGATCCACTCGCGTTCACCGAGCTCACGCTGTCGTTCGAGAACCCGCTCGACCGCGTCATCGAAGGCCAGTTCAAGGTGACCCTGCCTCCGGGCGCGACGGTGAGCCGCTTCGCGATGAAGCTCGATGGCCGCTGGCAAGAAGGCGAAGTGGTCGAGCGCCAGGCCGCCCGCCGCGCGTACGAAGACTTTTTGCATCGCCGGCAGGATCCCGCGCTGCTCGAGCAGAGCGGCGGCAACGAGTTCACCGCGAAGGTCTTCCCCATTCCGGCGAGGGGCGTGAAGGAGGTGGTGCTGTCGTACTCGCACGAGCTGGTGGCCCGCACCGCGCTCTACTCGTTGCCGCTCAAGGGTCTGCCCCAGGTGGGCGAGCTCGACGTGAAGGTCGACGGCGTGTTGGGCGAGGGTGTGCTCAACAAGAAGCGTTTCGTACCCAGCGCTGACTTCGTGGCGCCTCCGAAACGAAATCAGCTCGGGGTTCGTTCGGGTGACCTGGTGGTGGCCCGCATCATCCCCGTCGACAGCGTGGGGGCCGATCCGCTCCTGCCCTTCACCGTGCTCGTCGATTCCAGCGGCTCGCGCGCCCTCGGGTGGCGTGAGCAGGTGGGGTTGGTGCAGCAACTCGTGGCGGCCCTGGCGAAGCAGACCGACACCGTGCGGGTCAACGTGGTGGCGTTTGATCAAGAGGTCGCACCGATCTACTCGGGGCTCGCTTCCGGCTTCGGCGACGCACAGGTCAAGACGTTGCGTTCCCGCCGCGCGCTGGGCGCATCCAACGTCGAGCTCGCGCTCAAACACGTGCAGGGCAACCCCACGCCGCGCGTGCTGCTCATCACGGATGGCGTGATGACCGCCGGGTACACCGAAGGCCCGAACCTGATGGCTCAGCTGCTCAAGCTGAAGACGGCCGGTGTACAACGCCTCGACGCCATCACGGTGGGCGGCCTGCGTGATGAGGCCGCGTTGGCCCGCCTCACCACCGGCGCCCTGCCCCGTGACGGCGCGGTGCTCGACGGGGGCCTCGCGCCGGTGGAGCTCGCCCGCCGCTTGAGCCTCGCCACGAAATCAAAGCTCGCCGTGAAGGTGGAAGGCGCCACCGCGGTGTGGCCCACCACGCTCTCCGGCGTGCAGGAAGGTGACGCGGTGCTGGTGTACGCGCAGCTCGCGGCCAACGCGCCCTTCAAGGTCTCGATCAACGGCAAGGCGTTGCCGCTCACCGATGGCCAGCTGGTTTCGATCGAACGGCCCCTGCTGGAGCGCGCGTGGGCGAAGGCGCGCATCGACTCGTTGCAAGCGCAGCTCGATCAAGCCGACGGCGCACCGCAGCGCACCACGCTCAAGAATGAGATCATCGACATCTCGACGAAGAACCGGGTGCTCTCGTCGCTGACCGCGCTGCTCGTGCTGGAGACCGAGGCCGACTACGCGCGCTTCAACATCGACCGCCGCGCGCTCAGCGACATCCTCACGGTGGCCGGCGGCCAGGTGACACGGCAGAAGCGTGGGCCTGAGTCAGTCGCGGTGGCCAGGCAGCCCCCGCCGCCGAAAGCCGACCTCGTCAAGTCGCCGCCCAGGCCCGCAAAGAAGAGGGCGGCGCGATCGG
>JAYTAT010000226.1:0-1939 GCA_043737315.1 Archangium sp. | reverse complement strand
TGAGCGCGAAGAGATCCTGCTTCCCGCCGAGAATGTCACCCAGGTTGTAGGTGTCGGCGCGGTTGGCGAGCATGTCGGGAATGCGGAAGCGCTCGCCTGACTCGGTGTACGGATTGCCGGCCATCACCACGCAGAACTTCTTGCCGCGCAGGTCGTACGTGCGCGTGCGGCCATTCCACACGCCTTCGACCTTGCGGGTGGCGTCGCACAACGAGATGAACTTCTGCAGCAGCTCAGGGTTCGTGTGCTGGATGTCGTCGAGGTACAGCATCACGTTGTTGCCCAGCTCGAAGCTGAAGTTGATGCGGTCGACTTCTTGCCGGGCGGTGGCGTTGGGCGCTTCGGTGGGATCGACGCTGACCACCTCGTGACCCAGCGACGGGCCGTTCACCTTCACGAAGGTCAGACCAAGCCGGCTGGCCACGTACTCCATCAACGTCGTCTTGCCGTAACCGGGGGGTGAAACGAGCAGCAGCAGGCCCATGCGATCGGTGCGCTTGTTCTCGCCGGCCACGCCGAGCTGCTTGGCGAGGTTGGCGCCGATCAACGGCAGGTAGACCTCGTCGATGAGCCGGTTGCGCACGAAGCTCGAGAGCACCCTGGGCTTGAGCTCCTCGAGGCGAAGCTTGTGGCGGGCCTCGTCGAGCAGCACGCGCACCTTCGCGCGGTACTTCTGCCAGGCGGGCGTGCGCTCTTCGCGGAACCAGGTCATTCGCTGCTCGAGCTCATCGATGCGCACGGTGAGGGTCTGCGAGGCGATGCGTGGGTGCTGGCCCAGCAGGCCTTTCGCTTCGAGGGCGAGCGGCGCCGACGAGATGTCGCGAGAGAGCACCTGTTCGCTGGCTGCGATCAGCGCTGCCGCTTCGGGCACGACGAGCAGCCAATCAGCCGCGCGCGGACCCGCCTGTTTCGCGTGCGCCTCGAGCCACTCGCGCGCGAGGCGAAAGCGGCCGGCCACATCACCTTCCAGCGCCCGCAGATCGTCGTCGAATACCAGCCGCTGGCCGGCCAGATCGAGCGAGCTGTGGAGATCGTCACGCAAGGCGATCGCGTCACCCGCGACCACGAAACGCAGAGGTTCCTGAGCCAGCTCTTCCGCAAGGTAGCGCGCGGCGACGGCCAACTCAGGCGCGCTGACCTCGAGGCGCGAGGTCTCCACGAAGCCCTTGAGCGAAGAAAGCAACTCGTGGGCCACCATCTCCAGCGCCGCACTCCCGGGGTACCGCACTCGCAGGCGGCCCAGGCTCATCGCGCGGCGGTGGAACGCGGTCTTCAGTGCTTCGTCGCGCCAGCTCGCCCAGCACAAGGTGGCCAGCGTGCGGGGCCACGAAGGGAACCGCAGCAGATCCGCGCCTTCGTACACCTTGAGCAACTGGCCCAGAATGATCGCCGCATCTGAGTCATGCACGCCGCGCTCGTAACCATCGTCGAGCCGGTGCTGACTCCATTCGCGGGTGATTGCCTGCAGCCCTGCGCCCCGCTCTGCCGCGTGAAGCGCAGCCAGGGTCAGGCCCTTCTGACCCGACTCCGCCGCCTTGAGGATCAAGTGCGCGAGGAACTCGCCGCGGTACACCTCGGGTGATTCAGAGGGGAGGTTCTGATCCCAATACGCGCGCGCGGCGTCGATGTCGGGATCGCTGAGGCGCTGCAGGTAGTCGGAGCCCGACAGCTGCAGATACAGCCCGTCTTCGCGCGGAATGACCGTCGCTTCGAGCGGCTGCGTGTTCACGTTGAAGCGATACGGCCCCAGCTTCACCACCGCGGTGCCGCCCTCAAAGAGATCCTTGCGATCTCTCAACTGCCGCAGCGCATCTTGCTTGGCGGTCTTGAGGCGCGAGTCGAGTTCGTCGGCCTTCACCGAGTCTTGCAGCGCCAACAACTGCGCGGTCAGGCTGCGCAGCTTTTGAATCATGGGGTCGGCGGCGAAGTAGGTGTTGAG
>JAYTAT010000225.1:0-4979 GCA_043737315.1 Archangium sp. | reverse complement strand
TCCATCACGGGCGGCGTCTCGACGGCGGGCCCGGTGCCGGGGCGCAGCGCGATCACGCCGACCGCGACGATGAGCAGCAACACCACCACCCCGAGCACCAGCGGCAGCTTCGACTTCTGCAGCTGCGGCAGCGGCTCTTCCAGGCCGGTGGTGCTCGAGGTCGTCACGCCCTGCACCCGGCCCGAAGCACGCACCATCGAGACGCCCGACTCAGGCCGCTGCGGGGTGGCTGCGCGCGGGTACCCACCCGAGACGCGCTTGAGCGAGGGGTCGTTCGACTTGAGGCGGGCCCAGAGATTGTCGAGGACTCCGATCACCTCTTCCATCGTCTGGGGGCGCGCCGCGGGCTCTTTCTCCAGCATGCGGAAGACGAGGTGTTCCAGCTCTTCGGGCACGCTCTGCAATGGGCCCGGCTCGAACGGGGGCGGCGCTTCGACCACGTGCTTGACCATCAACATCGACGGCGTCTCAGCGGCGAAGGTGGGTCGCCCCGTGAGCAGCTCGTAGATGATGAGCGCCATCGAGTAGATGTCGCTGCGGCTGTCGACGGGCACCGCCTTGGCCTGTTCGGGCGACATGTACTGCGGCGTGCCGACCACCATGCCCACGGCGGTGTGCCCCCCCTGCCCGTGACCTGCCGACACCTTGGCCACACCGAAGTCGAGCACCTTCACGAAGTCGGGCTGCCCGGGCCGCTGGAGCAGCATGATGTTCTCGGGCTTCAGATCGCGATGCACGATGCTCTGCGCGTGGGCGGCGGCGAGCGCTCGGCACGCCTGGGCTGCGATGTTGAGCACCCGCTCAGCGGGCTGGGCGCCCTGCCGGTGAATGAGGCTCGAGAGCGTCATGCCGTCGAGGTACTCCATGACGAAATAGAAGCGCCCATTCGCGGTGCGGCCGAAGTCCGAGATGTCGACGATGTTCTGCTGACCGATGCGGCTGGCCGCGATCGCCTCGCGCTTGAAACGGGTGACGAACTCGGGGTCGTTCGACAACTCAGGCAACATCACCTTGAGCGCCATCGCCTTGCCGAGCTCCACGTGCTGCGCGCGGTACACCTCGCCCATGCCGCCGGCAGCCAGCTTGCCGACGATCTCATAGCGACCGTCGATGATGCTGCCGGGGGTGAGAACGGAACCCAGCGTACGACCCGAGCTGATCGACGTCGCGTCGTCGGGCGCCACCAGGCCATCGTTGGGCGCGTCAGGGAAACCATTCGTGACTTGCGGCCTCACGCCCGACTGCGGCCTGGCAAAAGGCGTCGGCCGTTTCGCCGTGGCGTCCACTGCGTCGACGGTGTTGCGCGCCGAGCTCTGCGCCACCGGCTTCTGCGAGCGGAAAGGCGTGGGCGTGGCCATCGTACCGCTGGGCCCCGCCTTCTCGGTGCGATGGCGGATGACCAGCTCGAGCCGGCCCAGGCGCAAGAAGGTGCCAGCGCCCAACGAACCCTTTTCGATGGCTTCTCCGTTGAGCCACACCAGCCGTTGACCGGTGAGATCACGAACCCACGGCACACCCGCGGGGTCGAAGCGGATCTCAGCGTGTTTCGGCTGCACGTCCCCCGACGGAAAGCGCAGATGACACTCGTCACTTGCCCCCACGTAGAAGTGCGTTCCCGGAAAAGGGTAGGCCGTGCCCTTGTCGGGGCCATCACTGACGACGAACTCGAAATCCCCCATGATCGTTCGGACAACGTAGCAGCGAAAGCCCCCCACACAGAAGCCCGGCGAGAAGCGCAACGGCCATCGTTCAGGGGCTCTTGTTCATCGGGGATGGGTGGTGTCTCGTGTGCACCACCTCATGCAACGAACTGGTCACAGCCTTTTTCTCGCCTCACTTCTGGTGCTCACCGGCTGTCCCAAAGGGGGCGGGGGGGGCGTTCCCGATGCGGGGGTCAACCGCTGCGAGGTCGACCTCACGGCCACAGGCTATTTCAAACAAGGGGGCACGGGCGCGTCGGCGCAGCGGATCGCCTCGGCTGAGCAGCTCATCGGCGGCGAACAGGGCATCGGGCGCAACGGCGACGTGCTGCTGCAGAACGACCAGGTGCGGGTGATCATCGATCAACCCGGGCGCGTGACGGGGCCGCTGCTCTCGGGCGGCGGCATCGTCGACGCAGATCTCCGCCGCCCCGCGGGTGAACCCGGCCGCGACGCCTTCGGGCGCATGGCGTTGTTCTACGCGCTGGGGCGGCTCTCGAGCGTGAAGAACGTCGAGATTCTTTCCGACGGCTCGAATGGCGGCCCCGCAATCGTCGCGTCGACGGGCATCGACGTGACCCACGATCTGATCAACCTGGGCGCCCTGGTGCGCAACGTCGCGGGCCTCGACATCGACTTCGTGATCGACCCCAGCACGCCGCTGCCGCTGCGGCTGACGACCTACTTCGTGCTCTCGCCCGGTGAATCGCGGGTGCGCATGCTCACCGCGTTCTGCAACGACGGCCAATCGCCGGTACTCGCGCCGATTCTCGAGCTGATGGATGTCGGCTCCTTCGAGATGTTCAGCCCCGGCCGCTGCTCCAACAGCCTGGGGGGCAGCAAGCTCGACCCCAATGACGACTGCACCTTCGCGCCTTCGAAGTGGCTCGGTACGCAAGGCAATGGCGTCGCGTACGGTGTGCGCAGCGCGTCGCTGGCCGATCTGAACAAGCCCGTCGTGGCCAACGCGCTCATCGGGTACGGCGGCGTGGTGGGCTCGTTCATCGAGGGCGAATCACTGCAAGGCGTGCTCACGTGGACCAACCCCGATGCGCGCACGCGGCCCGGCACGTTCAACGTGCGCCCCGGCCAATGGCGCGGGTACCTGCGTGACTTCATGATCTCCAAAGATCTCGCCGGCGTGAACGCGGTGATGCTCGAAAGTGATGGCCTTTCGACGGGCTTTCTCAGCGTGCAGGCCAACCTGCCCAGCACGGCGCCTGCGCCCAACGCGCGCGTCAGCGTGCTCACGCCCACCGGCACGATGGTCGGGGTGATGGAGGCCGACAGCGCCGGGGTGGCCAGCACGAAGCTCGAGCCGGGCAGCTACACACTCTCGGCGGCGCTCGAAGGGCATCTGATTGGTCCGCAGGTCACGGTGAACATCACGGCGGGCAACACCACGCAGCAGACCCTGCTTCTTGCTCCGGCGCGGCGGCTCAGCGTCACCGTGAAGGATTCTGCCGACGTGGGCATGCCGGCGAAGCTGACCGTCTTCTGCTCTCGAGGTCCTTGCCCCTTCAACGCCAAGACCTATGCACAGCACGCGCTGCTCGAGGCCTACGACATGGGCGCCGCGGCCATCCGCTACGTGCCGGTGAACGGTCAGCTCTCGGTGGATCTGCCGCCGGGCCAGTACGAGGTGGTGGTCTCGCGCGGGCCTGAATATTCGACGTGGCCCGACACCTGGCCCGCTTCGGCCTTCGCGGTCGACCTGCGCACCGTCGATGCGACGGTGAACGCCACGCTGGGCCGCATCGTGGACACCACCGGTTGGATGTCTGCCGACCTGCACGTGCACGCGATCAACAGCACCGACAGCGCGGTCGGCAACTCGATGCGCGCCGCCAGCTTCCTGGCCGAAGGCGTCGACGTGCTGCTCTCGACGGATCACGAGAACATCACCGACTTCGCGCCTGTCGTTCGCGAGCTGGGCGCGCAAGACTTGATGGCCACGATGATAGGGGAAGAGGTCACCACCTTCTCTCATGGTCACTTCAACGCCTTCCCGCTGGTGCGCGACAGCTCGATGCCCAACGGCGGCGCGTTCGAACATGCAGGCGGTGAAGAGGGGCCCACGCTGCGCTTGCCGCAGATGTTCTCGGGCATCAAAGAACAGTTTCCCGGCGCCGTGGTGCAGCTCAATCACTCACGGGGTGGCAGCGGGGTGCTCACGCAGCTGAAGGTCGACACGGCAACGCTGCAGACCCATGCCGACCCGGCGAACTTCGACATGGCGCCCGATCCTTCGGCGACGGTCGATGACACGAAGCTGATGGGTGATGGTTTCGACATCGTCGAGTCGGCCAACGGCCCCAACCCCGACTACGAGATCCTCAACGACTGGATGACGTTCCTCTCGCGCGGCACCGTGCGCACGTCGAGCGGCGTGTCTGACACGCACAAGCTCTACCGGGACACCGGTGGTTACGCGCGCACGTGGGCGAAGGTCGGCACCGATTCAGCGGCGCAGTTTCAGCCGGCGGTGTTCGCCGAGGCGATTCGTACGCAGCGGGCGTTCGCCAGCAACGGGCCCATCATCAGCTTCACCGCGCAGAAGCTCGACGCGAACATGGTGCCGGTGGGGCCGGTGGTCGAGATGGGGCAGACGCTCTCGGTCGCAGCGAACGAGCGCATCGAGCTGACCGTCGACGTGCAGGGCCTCGAGTGGATGCAGTTCAACCGGGTGGAGATCTATTCGCACGCCACGGGCCGCGAGGCGGTCAACGGCGTGGGCAACGACGCCTGGCCAGAGGGGCGCATCTTGCAGAAGCGCGATCTCGACCCGATGGCGCTCCCGGTGGAGGCGGTGCCGGGCACCACGCTGCGGCGGGTGCACGTGGTGCAGAAGTTCGTGGTGCAGCCGACGGCAGATACGTGGTTCGTCGGTATGGCCCGCGGCACTTCGGGGCGGAGCATGCGCCCCCTTCACGACGCGAGGCCTTGCGGGTGGTCGAACGCCATCCTGATCGATGCCGATGGGTCGGGAAAGTACGACGACTTTCCCCTGAAGCCGGGGCAGCCGTTGAGAGTTCCTGCGCCCATCGCGCAGCCGCGCAAGGTGCCCACCGAACGCGAGCTCGCCGAGGCGATCCGCAAGCTGATCGAAGAACACTGAACGAAATGCGATCCCTTACCCCCAGGTGGAAAGGGCAGTCGGGCGCGCTGAGGCTGAACCGATTAGGGTTTGTCCGTGCCTACGGCTCTCAAAATATTCATCTGGTCGTTCATCGCCGGTCTGAGCGGCGGCTTCGTGGCGCTGCGTGTCGGTGCCTGGAT
>JAYTAT010000224.1:0-1947 GCA_043737315.1 Archangium sp. | reverse complement strand
TGTTCACCAGCGCGAGCAGCTCGGCCTGGGTGATGGTCTGCTCGAGGTGGTGGTGCCAGGAGGCGAAGCCGAGCTCGATGGCCGTCTTCTCCTTCGAGGTCACGTAGACCTTCGACGCGGGGTCTTCGCCCACTCGAACGACGGCGATGCCGGGCGCGCGGCCGTACTTCGCCTTGAGCGCGTCGACGTCGGTCTTGAGGCCCGCCTTCACCTTCGCGGACAGCGCCTTGCCATCGATGATCTGAGCCGTCATGGGCGCGGCATGTAACACTCGGCTTTGCATGTTGGGAAAGCTCCTCGGCCTGATGATCGGCGGCGCCCTGGGCATGGTGCTGGCGTGGTCCCCCCCTCTGGCGGCAATCCTGGCCGCGGTGGGTGCGCTCATCGGGCACTTCGCATTCGATCGAGAGCCGGTGGCGCCGAAGACCTTCCGCCCCCCCTCGAAGGAGGAGCTGCTCGGGCGGGCTTCTGCGCCGGTCAAACGCGTATCGAAAGTGAAGAAGATCAGCGCAGAAGATTTGATGCTGGTCGATGCGCTGTGCCCCCTGTTCGTCGAGGTCGCGCGCGCAGATGGGGCCGCGGTGCAGATGGAAATCCGGGTGATTCGCGAGTTCTTCGAGCAGCGGCTGCAGTTCAGCGAGGTGGCGATGGAGTCCGTGCGCCTCGCGCTCAAAGACGCCATCGACGCGTCGGAGCAAGACGTCGAGTTCCTCGCGACCCGCGCGCGCTCAGCGGTGAAGCCGTCGATTCGCGTGGAAGTGGTGCGCAGCCTCTACGATCTCGGCCTGGTCGACGGGCCCTTGCTGCGCAGCGAACTCGACATGCTCAAGCGCATCGTCGCCCAGTTCAACTTGAGCGACGAGCAACTGCAGCAGATCACCTCGGAGTACTTCGGTAAGGGCGACCGGGAATACGAGCTGCTCGGCGTCACCTCAGCTGCGACCGATGACGAGGTGAAGTCTGCGTTCCGCAAGCGGGCCGCCGAGCACCATCCCGATCGCGCGAAGGACAACGGTCAGAAGTTCCGCGAGATCAAAGACGCCTACGAGGCGCTCAAGAAACTTCGCGGCTTCTAGTGATCTTTGTTCACCGTCACCACGTCGAAGAACAAGCCCACCTGCAGCAGAATGGCACCCGACAAGAATCGCGCTGGATCCGTCAAGTAGCTCAGCTGCAGCGCGAAGCCCGCGGGGTCACGCTTGTACAGACCCAACGAGAAGCTCACGTTCGCGACGTTGGTGGAAGGCGACACGTTCGGGCTGCCGGTGAAGCGCTGGCCGAGGGCGGTGCTGGCGACCAGCTCCCAGTGAACGAACTGCAGCCCGTAGAACAGCGGCACCGCCCACTCGAGGTGGGCCCAGAGCGGCAGGCCGAGCCGACCGGCGATCGCGCCTCCACCGAGCAGCCCGACCGAGACGATGTGCGTCGGGCCCGAGGTCTTCAGGCGCAGCAGCTCGCCCTTCACGTCGGCAGTCAGCCCCATTTGAAAAGGCCGCTCGGGAGCGAGCAGCTGAGCGTAGGCCTGCAGCGAGAGACCGAAGTCGAAGCCACGCGCGAAGCCGCTCCGTGCGTTGACTCGCAGCTCAGGCAGGGGAACCCCGTCGGGAAATGAGTTGCAGCTCAAGACACCGAGCAGACCGTTTTGGAGCTGACCGCAGGGCCCGCCTGACAATTGACCACCCACACGAACATGTCCTCGCTCCACGACCGAAGCGGTCTGCATGGGCGTGACGGTGGCGCAGCCGGCGAAGAGGACGAAGAGGAACCACTTCATGGGGAGGCGCGCGCCTCGAGCCAGTCGAAGGTGGCGGCAGTCCACGCGGCGTTGAACGCCGGTACGTGCCCGATGCCCTCGAGCTTCCAGATTTCGAAAGGTGTGGGGCACAGGCTGCGCTCGATCTTCG
Organism: Archangium sp.; assembly: GCA_043737315.1. Classification (GTDB taxonomy): domain Bacteria; phylum Myxococcota; class Myxococcia; order Myxococcales; family Myxococcaceae; genus Archangium_A. Next base: position 43 of record JAYTAT010000224.1, on the reverse strand, counting down.
TTTCCTGGTCGACCGGCTCGACGAAATCGCGCGTCTCGCCCTG
>JAYTAT010000223.1:0-4997 GCA_043737315.1 Archangium sp. | reverse complement strand
GCGCGTGAATGAAGGCGACGCGCGCAGCCGTGACCTGCACACCTTCTTTGAGCTCAGCCAGCACCGGATCATCGGAGGGCAGGCTGGCCGCTTCGGCCGACAGCACGGCCAATTCTGCGGCGTGCACCTCGAGCTTCGCCAGCACCCTCGTGCGGAAGTCTTCGCGTACGGCGGGCGTGGCGGCGAGCAGCTCGGAAAACTCAGGGCGGTCCGGCTGGCTGAAGATGCCGAGGCGATCGCCCGCGTCGATGAGCTGATCCCGAGACGCGATGTAGGCCGCGAGCCGCTCGATGATGAGCGCGCGGTGCTGGGCCTCTGCGAGTTTGCCGATGAGCGCCGCTGCCAGGGCGCCTTGCGTGCCCCAGCCGCCGTAGATGTCGGCCACCGCGTCGTCCCACTTCGCCGGGCGCGAGTAGCTCATGCGCAGCGTGGCGGCGTCGGTGAGCCAGTAGCCCCACTCCCAGCCGCTGCTGAAGATGACGTGGTCATCGAGCTTTCCCACCGCGGCGATGCGCTCGAGGTCGAGGTGCCGCGAGCGGATGTAGAGCGGAAGGAACACGGGGATGTTGATGTCGAAGGCCACCCAGTACGCCGACTCTGGGAAGTACCCGACGCGTTTGCCCTCGCGAATGCGGCTCTCGAGGTAGGCGCGGTGCTCGTCGAATTGCTCGTGCAGGTACGCGAGCCCGGTGTCTTCGTAGAGGTTGTAGAACATCGTGGTGTGAACCCACGGCACGATGGCCGGGTTCGCGTAGCGCACCAGGAAGTAATAGAGCTGCCGCTCGCCCATGAAGTCGATGCGCAGGTTCTCGTAGTTGCCCACGTGGATCGACGCGGTCACTTCAACGCCGGGCTGCACGCGCTGCATGGCTGCGTACGTGGCATCGACGTTCGCCACGAAGCGCGCGGGCTCTTCGGCGAAGAATTCCCCGAAGCTCAACGCGAGCGAGTCGAAGCCGTTGCCGTCGAGCAGCACGTGAAGGCGACGCTCCATCTCAGGCACGGGATCCCCGGTGAGGTCATCGATGAGGTCGTACGCGTTCTGCAGGTTGCCGCCGCCGAAGAGCTGCAGCGCGATGCCCGTACCCACGCCGTGCGCGTGCGCGTAGGAGGTGATGGCCCGGGTGTGCGCCTGCCACGCCGGGAGCAGCGAGGGCGTCTTGGCGATGTCGTCGAGCGCGCACCACTGCAGGTAGTTGCCGCGGTTCTTGATCAAGAAGTCGATGGCCCGCTTCGCGCCTTCGAGGTTCTCGGGTGAAGGAATCCAGAAATCGTAGAGCGTCTCGATGGGGTGCAGCGTGTGCAGGTGCAGGCCGCGCCGCTGCTTGACGTCGGGCGCGTGGTCGACGTTGAGCAGTTCTGCGCGCGCCGCCGTGAAGTCGGTGGGAATCTTCGTATAGCGCGGGTGAGGGAAGCGGTAGCCCAGCGCCTCGAGCGCGTGCCACAGGCCGTACTGCCGGCCGAGCGCGCCACCACCTTTCACGTGCAAGACGGTGCCGCTGCCTTCGATGCGGTAACACTCTGAGCAGGAGTTCTGGGTGCTCAGCGCGACCACCACCCCTTCACGTGAAGTGATGTCTTTTTCGGGTGCCGTGACCACGGTGGTGTGAATGCGCGGGTCACCGATGAAGGCGAGCCCTTCACGGACCAGGGCCTGGTCTTCGGCGGTCACCAGGACCGTGAGGCCTGGTTCCTTGACCTTGCAGGCGGTGCAAACGAGGAGCGCCAGCGCGAGCAGCTTGAGCTGATTCGACATGCAGGCTTTCTAGTGCGCTTCCCCCCGGCCACGAAGAGGCGCGGTGCAGGGGGCACCCCGTTAACGATGGCCCATGAACGCACGCCTGACACCCGCTGCGCTTCGGTTCCGCCCCCTCGAGCGTGAAGACCTGCCCCTCGTTCATCGGTGGATGCACGCCCCTCACGCGGACCGCTGGTGGGGCCGGGGCCGAACGGTGGCAGACGTCATCGCCGAGTACACGCCGCGGGTCGCTGGGCTGATCCCCATTCATCCGTACATCGTCTGCTACGACGCCGCGCCGATCGGCCTGCTGGAGTGGGTGCGCTTTGGCCACTTCCCCGGCTTGATGCGCGCGTACGGCCTCGATGACGAAGACGCGGTGGGCTGCGACGTGCTCATCGGTGAAGAATGTTTTGCGCATCACGGGTTGGGTGGGCCGATGATCACGCGCTTTCTGCGCGAGCTCCCGCTGCGTGATGCGCGCCACACCGACTGCTTCATCGACCCCGAGAAGGACAACCTCATCGCCATCCGCGCCTACGAGAAGGCGGGCTTTCGCTACGTGCGCGACGCGGCCGACGATAAGGGCACGCCGATTCACCTCATGATGATGCGCCGCGACGAGCTCGAGCGGCTGGGCTGAGGGTCAGTCTTTCGTGAGAGCCCAGCTGCTCCGTTGGGCCCCGCAGGTTCCCATGCCCTGGATCCTGGTCTCATTCGTGAATCTCAAACCGTCGGAGTTGTCGCAGTTGGAAAAGAGGAGCTGAACGTCGATCTGCACGCCGTTGCAGGTCACCTTGAAGGCCGCGAACCCGTAGGAAATCAAGTATTTGCCGGCGGACGGCGCATTGAGATTCAGGTTGCCCGTGAAAGGAACCTGGCCTGCGAACGTGGCGGTGGTCGCGCCGCATTTGAGTGAATACATCACCTGCCCGGTGCCGTTCGCCTCGAACTGGGTGGTGCTGCCCTTGACGGCGACGAACACCGACGGGGCGCTCACCGAGTAACTGATGTCTCCACCCTGCGTGCCGGTGAGCGTACCCCTGTAGGTCGCGCTGTCGTCCGTGATGGTGAGGTTCGAGACCACCAGTGTCTTGCCTTTGGTGAAAAGCCCCACCTCAGCGCTCACCGCAACCGTGTTTGCAGAGGGCCGCTTCGAGGGCGCCGTGAAGACGCCCCGATTCTCGGAGCCTGCGACGGTGCCGAATTCACCGCTGCCGTTCGGAGTGCCGTTCACGCTCCATGAGAGCGTCTTGGCCGACGGGACCAACGGCGCCAACTCGTCATCACGAGGCGCGCACTCGATACCCAGCCAGGTCAGATCGTCTTCCTGTTTCACGAAGCAGTAGGCCACCGACAGCGCCTTCGTTTGGCCGACCTTCACATTGCCGCCCGCGGGCCGCATCTGCACGCCGGAGACGAGCGACCAATCGCTGAAGTGCGTGATGGGGCCAGAGGCCCACTTCGTCGAGGCATCGAGCGTCGCGACCGTCTCCAATTTCCACACGCCGTCGGGCCGCTGCGTGGCGAGGGCCACCGCCTCAGCCGGCACGCCTGCGAGCGCCTCGTCGGTGTACGCAATCGACAGCGTCGCCGGAACCGAGAACGTCTGGCCGTCTGGGGTCAGGCGCCAGCCGCTCCCCACGGCGCCGGGTGACACACTCGAGGTCGCCTGAATGCCGAGCTCGACGTCGGCGCTCAGCGCGCCCGCGGGAACCACCAGCCGGGCCTTGCCATCGGCCGAGATGAGCGTGCCGCCCGCGGGGCTGATGGTGGCTTTGGCAATCTCGCCCTGGGGCGTGCCTCTGTCGGTTGCAAGAGGGGCCGGGTTGCACCCGAGCAGCACCCCGCTGGCGAGAAAAAGGAACTGAGCTGCATGTTTGAAGTTCTGCATGGCGTGCACCCCCATCGACGGGCCCGAAGACTACCTCATCGGGTTTTCAGCGGGAAAAGCCAGAGCCGCATCGCCCATCATTTCATCGAGTGCCCGGAGATCGGGCGGTTTGCGGATGTGGCGGTCGAACCCGGCTCGCGCAGAACGCTCGCGATCTTCCGGGCCGGCGTACCCGGTCACAGCGATCAGGAAGGTCGAGCGCAGCACCTCATCTGCGCGGAAACGCTGAGCCACCTCAAACCCATCGATGGTGGGCAGGCCGAGATCACACAGCAGCACCTCGGGTCTGAACGCGCGCGCGACCTCGAGGCCCTCCACGCCGCCCGACGCGGTCTTCACCTCGTGACCGGCCAGCCGCAGCGCGTCTCGCAGGCTCAACGCCGCGTCAGAGATGTCATCGATGATCAGCACCTTGCGCCTGGGCAGCACGCGCTCGACAGCCGGCGGCTCTCTGGCCACGGCCGTGCGCACCGCCGTGGGCAGCCGCATGATGAACTCGGCCCCCGCCCCGAGGCCCTTGCTGCGTGCGTCGATCGTTCCTGCGTGCATCTCGACCAGCACCTTCGACAACGAGAGCCCCAACCCCAGACCACTGCGCCTTCGCGCCAGGGTGGTGTCGGCCTGGCTGAAGGGTTGAAACAGCCGCTCGAGCATGCCGGCTTCGATGCCGACGCCGCGATCCTTCACGCGCAGCTCGGCGTGGCTGGCCGTCGCCTCCAGCGTCACCTCGACCTCGCGCGCGCCGTTGGAAAACTTGATGGCGTTGTCGAACAGGTTGCTGATGACCTGAGCCACGCGCGTGCGGTCGGCTTCCACCGGCGCCGTCACGGTGACCACCTTCAACTCGACGCCTTCCTTGGTGGCGGTGGCCTGGTAGTCCTGCGCGCACTCCTGCACCACGGCCGCCAGGTCGAAGATTTCTTTCTGCAGCACCACTTTCCCGCTGGTGATGCGCGTCAGATCGAGCAGGTCGTCCACCAGCCGCGAAAGCACCTTCATCTGCCGCCGCATGATGTCCTGGGCTTGCCGCTGATGGCCGATGTTCGCGCTGCCCAGGGCGTACAAGCTGTTCGAGATCGACGACATCGGGTTTCGCAGCTCGTGGGCGAGCACGCCCAGGAACTCGCTCTTTCTGTGGTCGGCCGCTTCGAGTGACTCTGCCTGCGCCCGCAATGCACGAGCCTGCTGCTCGAGTTGGTCGTTCTGCGCCTGAATCTGCGCGTTGAGCTGGTGCAACTTGCGCTCGCGGGCCTCGAGCGCGACGGCGGCGTCACCGAAGGCCTGCCTGAGGCGGTGCATCTCGTCGTGCACCTCATTGCCTTGCGGCGACGGGCCCGCGGCCGGTTGCCAGTTGCCTTCACCCAG
>JAYTAT010000222.1:0-4999 GCA_043737315.1 Archangium sp. | reverse complement strand
ATGGCGGCGGCGTGCAGTTTGGCCTCATCACCGACGAAGCGCTCTGCGCCGAGCCGCAGGCCATCATCGACGGCTTCGAGCCCGAATTCGAGAAGCTGTTGCTGCTGACGATGATGCTGCCGTGGTCGGGTGCCGCTGGCGAGGCGGAGTAGGTCGCGCCAGCCGCACCGCCGGTCGAGAGCATGCGCACGGGCGGCGTTTTGCCTTCTGTTGCAACGCTATAGTCGCTTCGGCCGGTGCAGCCCAGGGCTTCAGTCCAGGCGTCGACGAGCGGGGAGTCACGGGTGGTCGATGGAATCATGGAGAGAGCGTCGATCGTGTCGGACGCCGATGCCGCGCCGGAGCGGAAGGTTCATCCGATCGTCATGCTGGACTACCCGGTCCGCATTGCTGCCCACCTGCTCGTCTTCGTCGTCATGGCATCGGCGCTGGTCGATGCGCAATTACCGCGCTGGGCCTGGGCCGCGCTTGGCTTGACGGGCATTGTCTGGCCGCACCTGGCCTGTCTGGTCGCCAGGCGGTCGAAAGACTCCAAAGCCGCCGAACTGCGCAACCTGCTCGGTGACAACCTGATCATCGGCGCCTTCGCCTCGTTGACGGGCTTCAGTCTCTGGCCGAGCGCCATGATGTTCACGGCCATCGTGGCGGCCAATCTCAGCGTCAGCGGGCCGGCCTTCGCTTTGCGCGGTGCCGTCGCCATGACGATCGGATCGCTGTCGCTGTTGAGCTTGACCGGCCTCGAGTTCACGCCGGAGTCGAGCTTGCTCACGGCCGTGCTCTCGGCCAGCGCGCTGTTCCTGTTCAACGCCCTGCTCGGCCTCTATTCGAATCTGGAAGCACGGCGCGCATTGCGTGCCCGGCGCGAGGTGGAGGCCAAGAACCTGCACATCGAGGAGCAGCGCCGCGAGGTCCAGCGTTCGCGCGACGTGGCCGAGCGCGCACGCGTGGCGGCCAATGAGGCGCGCCAGCTGGCCGAGGCGGCGAACGGCGCCAAGAGCGCCTTTCTGGCCAACATGAGCCACGAGCTGCGCACCCCGATGCACGCGGTGGTGGGCATCACCGAGTTGCTCCGGTTGCGGGGCCTCGACGCTGAGACCCACGAGCTCGTCGCCACCATCGGCAAGAGTGGCGACGCGCTGGTCGCCATCCTCGACGACGTGCTCGATCTGGCGAAAATCGAAGCGGGCCGCCTGGTCGTCGAAGCTGCCCCCTACCAGCCGCGGGCCCTGGTCGACGAGCTGATCGCCTTGCTGGGCGCGCAGGCGCGGGGCAAGGGCGTGTGCCTCTCGGCGCGGGTGCACCACGACGTGCCCAGGTACGTGCTGGGCGATCGCACGCGGGTGCGGCAGGTGCTGATGAACCTCGCCGGCAACGCGCTCAAGTTCACCACCGCGGGCACGGTCGAGCTCGAGGTGCTCCAGGGCCCCGATGACACCTTACGTTTCGAAGTGCACGACACCGGCGTGGGCGTCTCCGATGAAGATCTCGGGCGGCTGTTCCAGCCCTTCATTCAGGGCGGCGCCTCCACCTCGCGCCGGTACGGCGGCACGGGCCTGGGGCTGGCCATCAGCAAGCAGCTCTCAGAGTTGATGGGCGGCGCGGTGGGCGCCCGCAGCGTGCCCGACAAGGGCTCGACCTTCTGGTTCACCGTGCGTGCGCCCGCGAAGCTCGACCCGGTTCCAGAGCAAGCCCCCGTGGCCCGCAGCAAACCGGCCCGGACCCCGCTGCGAATCCTGCTCGCTGAAGACGACGGCGTGAACCAGTTGCTCGCGCTCAAGATGTTGCAGCTGCTCGGCTACGAAGCAGACCTGGTGGTGAATGGGCTCGATGCGCTCGCCGCGTTGACCCGCACCCCCTACGACGTGGTGCTGATGGATGTGCACATGCCCGAGATGGATGGGCTCGAGGCGATGCGCCAGGTGCGCGCGTGGGCCCGGCCGCAGCCGTGGATCATCGTGATCAGCGCCAGCGCCTTGCCCGAAGATCAGGCCGCCGCGTTCGGCGCTGGCGCCAACGACTGTCTCTCGAAGCCCATGAAGGTCGATGCACTCGAGAAAGCACTCGCGCGTACGCCTGTGCGCCGCAGCTGAACGGTCAGGCTCGTTTTCGTCCGTGAGTTCTTCAACCGCGCGGAACCCGTCACGCGGTGTCCCCGCTGGCCGCACATGCCAACAGCCGCGCGCAGAACGGCGCCAATTGCTCACATTGCAGCGCTTCGCTCTCAATTGGTACTCGCGCTTTCGCAGTGAGAACGCGTGCGTATTGGCGAGTGCCGCGCGCGTTCTGTCGGGACCGGGGCTGGTGGAAGTTTGAACCGGTCCAGAGGGGCGCGGGAGCGGTGTGCGCTTTCGGGCCGTCTGCATTTCTCACTCGTGTTCGGGGTCTGGATTTTGAAAAACATCTTCACCGTCTCAGCAGCCATGTGTGCTCTTGCATTGGCAGGGTGTGGTCTTGAAGCACCGTTCGACGAAGCGGCCGTCGCCAGCTCCCGCGCCGCGTTGACCGGGCCGATGCCCTACCGCGGGGTGAACCTCGCGGGCGCTGAGTTCGGCGTGGCCTCTGACGGCACCGGTCAGAACCCCGGCACGTTCGGCTCGGCGTACACCTGGCCCCGTGAGACCGCGGCCGACTACTTCCTCTCGAAGGGCATGAACACCTTCCGGGTGCCCTTTCGTTGGGAGCGCCTGCAACGCACGCGGGGCGCGGCCTTCGACCTAGCCGAGCTTGCGCGCATGCGGGCCACCGTCAACGGCATCACCAGCCGGGGCGGCGTGGTGTTGCTCGATCCTCACAACTACGCGCGCTACGGCACGGCCTTCATCGGCTCGGCCACCGTGACCGATGCCCACTTCGCCGACTTCTGGTCGCGTCTCGCCACCGAGTTCAAGAACAACCCCAACGTGCTCTTCGGCTTGATGAACGAGCCGTACGGCTTGCCGACCGAGCAGTGGGTCACCTCGGCCAACACGGCGATCACCGCCATTCGTGCGACGGGCGCGACCAACCTCATTCTCGTGCCCGGCAACGCCTGGACCGGGGCGCACAGCTGGACGCAGAACTGGTACGGCGTCGCGAACTCCGTGGCGCTGTTGGCGATTCGCGACTCCGGCAACAACGTGGCGTTCGAGGTGCACCAGTACTTCGACTCGAACTTCTCGGGCGTCTCCAACACCTGCGCGAGCACGTCTGCGGGCGCGGCCCAGCTGGGCGCCTTCACGCAGTGGCTTCGCACGAACGGTAAGAAGGGCTTCCTGGGTGAGTTCGCCACCGGCACCAGCGCGACCTGTCTGACCGCGTTGGAGAACCTGCTCAGCTACCTCGACGCGAACTCCGACGTATACCTCGGGTGGACGTGGTGGGCGGCGGGCCCGTGGTGGGGCACCGCGTGGACCTCGCTCGAGCCGACCTCGACGGGCGCCGACACACCGCAGATGGACGTGTTGGAGCGCCACCTCTCTTCGACCACCGGGCCGACGTGCACCGACGGCGTGCTCAACGGCACCGAGACGGGCGTCGACTGCGGCGGCTCGTGCAAGGCCTGCACGACCTGCGTACCCACCACCTTCGAGGCCGAGACTGCTCTTCACTCCACCGGCGGCCCCACCCTGGGCGGCTGGAACCTGTGGAGCAACGGCTTCGTGGAGACCGCCGCGAGCATCACGGGGGCTTCCGGCCTGACGGTGGTCGCGCGCGGTTCTTCGGCTGGCGGCGTGTGGCCGCGCATGACGGTCAGCGTGGGCGCCGCCGTGCTGGGCACCCTGAGCGTGTCGAGCACCACGTGGGCGCAGTACCGCTTCACCGTGCCGCCCCGCACTTCGGGGCAGGTTCGCGTCAGCTTCGACAACGACGCGGTCATTCGCGTGGCCGACCGCAACCTCTACGTCGACAAAATCAGCACGCGCTGCCCCTGACGTTTTGGGGCGTCAATCCCTCAGCGAGCGGGCACCGGACGCCAAGACGGCGTAAGGTGCCCGCATGTTGAGCGACGAGAAACCCGAGAAGGTCCGCTACGGCCGATCGCAGAAGTTCTGCTTGTCTGAGAAGGGCGCGGAAGCAGTGAAGGCGTACGAGGTCACGATTGCGGCCGCCCGCAGCGGTACCGGCCGCGCCGAGTTCGATGCAGCCCGGAAAGCCTGGAGCGCCCCCCGCGGGCTCGCCCCGGAAGATGCCCAGTACCTGGTGGAGTTCGGGGCCGCTGGCCGCACGCTCAAAGAGACCGCCGACGCCTTGCGCGACTGCGGCACCAGCGCCAAAGACGTCAAAGACGCGACCGAGCGGTTGATCGGCTTTGGAATGCTTGAGGCCGTGCCCCTCGTTTCACGCTGACCCCTCAGCGCGGTGGCAGGTGCGAGGTGCTCTCGGTGGCCAGAGAGACCAGCATCGCCATGCGCCCGGGCGTGAAGTGCGAAGGGTTCGTCGACTCCGCGTCGAGAATGCCGACCACCTTGCCGTTGTGATCCAGCAGCGGCAGGCAGACCTCAGACTGCACCCTGGGGTCACACTCGTAATACGCGCCTCCACCCGCCACGTGGGCTCGCACGTCTTGCAGCACGCGCGCCTTGCCGCTCAAGCCGACGGCCGCGTTGTTCGAGGTCTTCGCGAAGTCTTCGGTGAGGGGGAACTCGGGCCGGCTGTCCACGCCGCGATAGGCCAGCTTCACCAGCATGGGCCCCGACGGCAGGTCGCGCTTTTGATACAGGCCCAGCCAGTCGCAGCCGGTGCTCTGGTGCACTGAGTCCACCAGGGCGTCGATGGTGATCAACGCGAAGCTGTTCTGCACCGAGCGCCCGCCCAGCACCTTCGACAAATCGTAGGGAACGGAGTCGAGCTCGTCGTGCAGCGAGCATTTCCCGTCGGCTGAGAGCCTCGGCACCTTGTACGTGTACAGGGCGTTGAGCGCCGAAGGGGTGGCGGGCAGGCTGGCCTTCTTCGCTTCTTCGAGGATGGCCCAGAGCCCCTGCTGCGCTTCGCGAACCGCGGAGACGTCGACCACGAGACC
>JAYTAT010000221.1:0-5000 GCA_043737315.1 Archangium sp. | reverse complement strand
AGATGGCCAGCACCTCGACCTCGGTGGCGTAGGCCTGGTTGGCGCGGGCGATCTCGGTCTCGAGATCGACGATGGCCTGGCGGCGCTGCGCTTCGGTGTCACTGAGCTCGATGCGCGCCCGCTCTTCCTGCGCGACGTGCTGGAAGCCGCTGAAGAGATCCCAGGTGAGGTTGGCGCCGATGCTCAAGATGTTCTGCTGCGTGGGGTCGACGAACTGCGAGAGCTCAGGCGAGTTGCGCGAGTAGTTCGCGCTGACACCCAGGCGGGGAAAGTAGTCGGCGCGCGAGACCGCCACGCCCAGCTCACCGGCGCGAATTCTCGCGTCGAGCGACTTGAAGAGCGGGCGCTTCTGGCGGGCGGTCTTCACCGCAGCCAGGGTTTCGAAGGCGGGCGCGGGCTGATCGAGCTTGTCGGGCACCACGGCCACCACGTCGGCATCGGATCGCCCGATCCACTGCAACATCGACAAGCGGGTCTGCGCGATGCGCTGCTTTTGGCGCACCACGTTGATCTCGTCGTTCGCGAGGTTGGTGCGCGCGTCGTACACGGCGGCCCGGCTGCTGCGCCCCGCTTCGTAGAGCGCGCTGGCACGATCGACTTGCTGCTTGCTGCGCTCGAGGGTCTCCACGAACACCTTCAAGGTGAGCTGCGCCTTCACGAGTTCGAAGAAGCGGCGCACGGCCTCGAGCTCACTCGACAGCTGCTGCTCGATGAGCTGACCGCGGGTGGCTTCTTCCAGCTCGCCTGACTGGGCCAGCTGATTCCACCACCGGCCGCCGTCGTAGATGAGCTGATTGACCGAGACGCCGAAGTTGAAGCGGCCCTGCTCGGTGGGCCTCGTGGTGGTCAGCCGCTGCTCGAAGTCGCCTGTGGGCAGGTTGTTGTCGTCGAGCACCGGCACGGTGTTGAACTGCCGCGTTTGGCCGACGAAGGCCATGCCCGTGCCCAGGTTGAGGTCGACCTGCGGCAAGATCACCGAGCGCGACGTGGTGGTGTTCGTCACGGCGCGTTGCACGTCGAGGCGCGCGCGCACCGCGTCGAGCGACTCGCGCGAGGCTTCCCTCACTTCTTCGAGGGTGATGGGCGTGGCCGCGAGCTGACTGGCCACGAGCAGACTCAAGAGACTCACGTTCACCCTCCCATTCCTTCCATGAGCCCCGGCAGCCCGACGAAGAAGGCCGCGGCGAAGAGCACGTAGAGGAAGAGGCCGAACAGCGCGCCTTTCCACGGGGCCCACTTCGAGGCGGCCGCGAACCCCAGCCCCATCAGCAAGGCGACCCAGAGGTTGATGAGATCGACTGCGGTGTACACGCGCTTGAGCGCTGGCGAGGCCATCTCCACGACTGACGCGAGCGAGGTGGGCACCAGGCTCTGCGCCACGCGCGGTGTGATCACCTCGAGCTTGAGCGCGGCCACCACTTCGATGCCGTGGAAAACGGCCACCGGCAACATTGCCAGCGCGGCGACGGTAAAGAGGTCGGCGAACAGCGCCTTGCGGCCGATGAGCCACGCGGCCATTTTCAAAACCACCGAGAGAACGAGCACCAGCAGGGGCATCAACATCAGGCCCTTGGCGATGCCCCCGACGAGGAGCACGCGGCCTTCCTGTTCGATGGCCTCGTCGACTTCACGTTCGCTGGCCTTCATCAACTCGCCGGTCATCTGCATCCTGGGGATGACGGTGCGCGAAGTGTCGAGCCGAAGGGCGATGGCGGCCCCGGCCCCGGCGGTCAACACCGCGACCAGGAGCAACGGCACGAACCAACGACGGGCCTCGACCGCACGGGGAATGGCCCCCACGGGATCGAGCAAGGCGCGCAGGGGCAACGTCAGGGCTTCCATGGGTTTCGGGGCAGGCGCGCACACAACGCCTGTGGGCGAAGGTGATTTCACCAACCCTTCAGTTTCGCCACGGAAAAGAAAAATGGCCACCGGCCTGGAAGCACTGCCCCGAACGGAATTTGCTGTTGTGCCTGCAGTCCACCATGCTTGTGGCGACCTGTAGCGGAAAATTTGGGCCAGCGATCTCGCGGGTGTACAAGTCGGCCCTCACGCGTCGCCCGGGAGTCCACCGCCACATGGTCGAGAGCAATGACTTCGCTCAAGTGATGCTGGAGGCAGAGGACATTGCCCAGAGCGTCAACCAACGCCTCACGACGGCCCACGTGCTGCTCGCGATGTTCACCGTCGAGAACCGCGCGGCCCTGCTGCTGGGTGAGAAGGGCGTGAACGAGGACATCCTCCTCGAGCTGCTCACCACTGCGCCCAGCGAACCCGAAGGCCTGATCAAGGAGCTGCGCGAGAAGGGGAAAGAGGTCGCGGCCAACTGCGGTTCGGCCGAAGCCGACTGCCTGCACGCGATGATCGCCATGACCCGCGTGCGCTGCTCTGCGCAAGACCTGCTCTTCAAGACGGGCATGGATCTGACCGCCCTGCGCAACACTGCGCTCTCGTACTTCACCTCGGGCCGCATGCCCCGCAGGCTGATGTTGCAGCGCGAGCTGCCGCCGAACATGCCGCGCGCGTCGTCGGGCCGCCCGGTCGGTGCGCCTCCCCTGCCCTTTGCGCCACCCGCGCGCGTGGCCACCGTGGTGCCGCCGCCTGCTCCGAAACCCGCCACGCTCAAGCCCCTGATGTCGATTCGTGATCTGGTCGACGACGTGTCGGATGACGAGGTCGAAGAGCTCGCCTCCTTGCCCGCTCCGCTCGCCCACGCGCCGCGTGCAGCGCCCACTGTCATGTCGGGCAAGTGGCAGCTCGATCCGCGCACCTTCCCGCTGCTCACCTCGCTGGGAAAGAACCTCACCGCGCTGGCCCGTGAAGGAAAGTTGGACCCCGTGGTCGGCCGCGCCCGCGAGATTGACGAAATCATCGACATCCTCGGCAAGCGCCGTACGAACAACCCCGTGTTGCTCGGTGAGCCGGGTGTCGGCAAGACCGCGGTCGTCGAAGGCGTGGCGCAGCAACTGGCGAGCCTCAAGGGCCCGCTGGGCGACCGCATGATCATCGAGCTCGACATGGCCACGCTGGTGGCCGGTACGCAGCTGCGCGGCTCGTTCTCCGAGCGCCTCAACTCGCTCAAAGAAGAAGTGAAGAACGCCGCGAAGGTGGTGGTGTTCATCGACGAGGTGCACACGCTGATGGGCGCGGGCTCGACGGGTGAAGGCCCGCAAGACGCGGCCAACGAGCTCAAGGCGGCCATGTCGCGCGGCGAGTTCCCCTGCATCGGGGCCACCACGCACGACGAATACCGCAAGCACCTCGGCAACGATCCCGCGCTCGAGCGCCGCTTCACGGCCGTGGTGGTCAACGAGCCCTCGATCCCCGACACCGTGTACATCTTGAACGGCGTCATCACCCGCTACGAGCAGCACCACCGGCTCAAGTACGCGCCCGATGCGCTGCAGGCCGCCGCCTCGATGTCGTCCAAGTACATCAGCGATCGGTTCCTGCCCGACAAGGCGATTTCGGTTCTCGATCTGGCGGGCTCGCGTTGCCACCGCGAAGGCAAGACGCTGGTCGAAGCGCAAGACGTCGCCCGGGTGATCGCCAAGATTGCCCAGCTGCCCGAAGAGCGGCTGCTCATGAACGACTCGGCACGCCTGCTCTCGATGGAAAGCGATCTGCGCAAGCGCGTCATCGGCCACGAAGACGTCATCGATCGGGTCGCCCGGGTGGTGCGGCGCAACTACGCCGGGTTCTCCAGCCGCAGGCCCATGGGCAGCTTTCTGTTCCTGGGGCCTACCGGCGTGGGCAAGACCGAGATGGCGCGCGGCCTGGCCGACGTGGTCTTCGGCAGCCGCGACGCGATGATCCGCATCGACATGTCAGAGATGTCGGAAGGTCATGGCGTCTCACGCCTCATCGGTGCGCCCGCAGGCTACGTGGGTTTTGGCGAAGGTGGCCAGCTCACCGAGCCCGTGCGCCGCAAGCCCTCGTCGGTCGTGGTGCTCGACGAAATCGACAAGGCCAACCGCGAGGTGTTGCTGCTCCTGCTCCAGGTGCTCGAAGAAGGCCGGCTCACCGACGGCAAGGGCCGCCACATCGACTTCTCCAACACCATCGTGATCCTCACCACCAACCTGGGTGCCGAGGCGTTCTCCACCAAGGGCCGCTCGATGGGCTTCGGGGGCCAGAGCATCGAAGTCACCGGCGAACAGGCCGCCTCCGACAGCGCGCGCCGTTCACTGCCGCCCGAGCTGTGGAACCGCATCGACGAACGGTGCGCCTTCAAGCCGCTCAAGGAAATCGAGGTCGCGAAGATCGCCACCCTGCTGCTGACCGAGTCGAGCAAGCGGCTGCACTCCGAGAAGGGCATCGCGTACGAGGCGAGTGAAGAAGTGATCACCCATCTGATGAAGAGCGGCGGGTTCGACCCCACGCTCGGCGCGCGCCCCATGCGGCAGACGGTGCAGCGGCTGGTGGAAGGCCCGCTGGCCGAGCGCATTCTGGCGGGTGACTTCGCGCAGGGTGATCGGGTGCGCATCGAGTTGGCCGAAGGTCAGCTCCACTTCAGCCCCATGCCTTTGAAAGACCTGGCCTTGAACGGACGGGCGAATTGAAGAAGCCGAAGAAACAGCCGCGTCTCCCCCCTCGGGTGGTGATCGTCGGCTTTGGGCGGGTCGGTGGGGCGTTGGCGATGGGCCTGCGCGAAGCGGGTTGGGACGTGGCCGTGTTGCCGCGTTCGGCAGACTCCGTGCGCAAGGCGGCCTCGCTTCGGGTGTGCCTGGCGGATCACGACGATCTGCGCGCAGCGCAGCTGTGCATCCTGGCAGTGCCCGATTCGGCCGTCGGCCCTGCGATGGAACTGGTGGAAGATGATCTCGGCCCCTCGACCGCGCTGGTGCACTGCAGCGGGGCCTTGCCGTTGACCGTCTTCTCCACCGCCCGCACCAAGAGGCCGGTGGGCTCGTTTCACCCGCTGGTGGCCATCTCAGACCCCAAAGACGCGCTCGCGGGGCACGCGGTGGCCCTGGCGTCGACCGACCGAAACCTGCACG
>JAYTAT010000220.1:0-5004 GCA_043737315.1 Archangium sp. | reverse complement strand
GCGCGTTCTACCGGCTGGCGATCGTTTCGCTGTTCGTCACCTTCACCTGGGTGCAGCTGCTCGACGTCTCGAATTATCTGAACCACTACTATCTGGTGTCGCTGCTGGCGCTCTTGATGTGCTTCATGCCGCTGCACCGGCTCTGGTCGGTCGACGCGTGGCTGCGCCCTGGCCTCAGGGCACAGACCTTGCCGTCGTGGTGCACGTGGCTGCTGCGGTTTCAGGTGGGAACGGTTTACTTCTTCGCGGCCGTCGCAAAGTTCAATACCGACTGGTTGATCCACGGAGCGCCGCTGCATCTGTGGTTGTCGTCACGCAGCGCGTGGCTCACCAGCCCCGAAGTCGCATGGTTCGCTTCGTGGGCCGGATTCCTTTTCGATTTGAGCGCGCCGTTTTTGCTGTCGTGGAAGCGGACCCGGAAGCTCGCGTACGTGGCGGTGTTGGGCTTCCACCTCACGACGAGCCTGCTGTTTCCCATCGGCATGTTCCCCTTCATCATGATGCTCTCGACGCTGGTGTTCTTCGACGCCAGCTGGCCTCGCCGCCTGGTGCGAACGCCCGCGCCGACGCCGGCTGCCGGGCGAACGCCGCGCTGGGTGTTGGTGCCAGTGCTCGTCTGGTGCGTGGTGCAGCTCGCCGTGCCGCTGCGCGCTTTTCTCTATGAGGGCGACGTCTCCTGGCATGAGCAGGGCATGCGTTTTTCCTGGCGGGTGATGACGCGCGAAAAGAACGGGAGCGTCACCTACGTAGTCCGGCAGCGGTCGACCGGTCGCGAGTGGCACGTGACGCCCAACCAGTACCTGACGCCCGTGCAGGAACGTGAGCTGTCGGTGCAGCCCGATCTCATTCTTCAACTCGCCCGGCACATCGGCGACGAGTTCCACGCGCGCGGTCTGAAGGACATCGAGGTGCGCGCCGACACGTTGGTCTCGCTCAACGGCCGCCCCGCCGTGCCGCTGGTGGATGAAACGGTCGACCTGCTCGAGGTGCGCGACAGCCTCGCCCCCGCTGCGTGGATCACGCCCAGACCCTCCACCGAGCCGGTGACTCCAGCGCTCTTCTCGCGCCTCTGAGCCCAAAGACAATGTCGAGCCTTTGTGCGTGGCAGCTCTGTCGCGATGAGCCGGCTTCGTTCCTGGCAGGTACTGCGCGCCAGGCAGGCCTCGCGCGTCGACCTTCGCGCGGAGCAGTGAGCTCACCCAATAGGGGGGGAGAGAGCACGTGGCATGTGCGCTGCACTTCACCTGGGCATGGCCATCCTGACGGCGTTGCTCAGTGCGTTGTCGCGAAAGATCGGCTCGTTCATCGAGGCCTTGATGGGCTGGTCGGTCGCGGCGCTCTTCGGGCGACTGACGCCACGCAAACGTTCGATGGTGTTGATCGCCGTGATCCTCCCGGTGCTGTGGACGCTGTTCGCCGTCGGTGCCGCGGCCGCGCTGGTGATCGCCTTCGTGCCGCTCAAAGACTGGCTCAGCCAGGGCGTCATCCGCGCGGTGTGGATCGCGCTGGCGGTGGTTGCGCCCATCATCGCGGCATTGCTCACCCGCACGGCCGCACCTGACTCTCAGACCAGGAGCCTCACGAAGACCCTGATCAACGCCTCCCCGCTGACCCTGGGCTTCGCGATTTCCTTCTTCGTCACGCTCGTCACCGTGCCTGCGATCAAGATCGCCTCGATGTTCCGTAGCTGGGTGGAGAAGCACCTTGCCGTGCAGCCCAGGCCCGGCCGATACCAGGCCGCCCTCTCCGATGTCTGTGAAGCCTGCGTGCTCGCGGAGCTCAGCCCTGAAATGAGCAAGCCGCCCGGGGCGATGTTGATCTCCACGCGTGATCAAGTTGCTTGCCCGCGGGACCATCGACGCGCTGGTGGAAGACGACCCCAGGGTCATCCGCGCCGAGGAGCTCGAGCGCTCCCTCTACCCGGGCGACCTGCTGCGGCGCGGCGAGAAGCACGAGGTGGCTCGCGTGCGTGCCTTGATGGGCAGCACCATGCTCGAGCGAGATGCGTGGCTGGTGGAAAGCCCGCGAGGACAACAACTCCAAGACGAGTCGGGGCATCTTTGGAAAGCGATTTCGCGGCACGAAGTTCTGGCCGACGCCGCGAACGGCCTCAAATCACGGCTCAAGGAAGTCGCCGTTGATTCAACCAAGCCAGACATCACCTACGAGGACTGGGTCATGGTCGATCGAATTGCACGACGAGTCGAAGGCAAGCTGCACAACACCAGGAGTGTCATCGACGGAGATACCCTCGAACGCGCGGCACAAGCCGCTTCACGCCAGGAGGTCGTCACTGCCACGACGCCGGATGCCGACCACTCGACCGTCAAGCTCCTGGAGGCCGCGCTCAAGGAGACGCGTGAGCTGGTGCGCCTGGAGGTGGAACTGGCCAAGGTCGAAGCCAGGAAACAGGTCAAAGGCGTCGTGCGCGCCAGCATCGGCTTCGCCGTGGCGGCCTTGATGGGCGTGATTGCGCTGGCGCTCATGGTGGTCGCCCTGGTGCTGGCACTCGGCGGCACGGCAGGCAGCGCCTTCGGGGTGGCGGTCTTCATGTTGTTGCTCGGCGGCGCGGCTGGCTTCTTTGGCGTCTCGTCGTTGCCCAAGAACCCGCTCGAGAAGACTCGTCAACACATCAAGGACGATCTCAAACAATTCAGGGAGCACGTCGCGTGAGCACGCCAACTCAAGAAGACATTCTGGAGCGCAGGGCAACGCTGGCCCGCGAACGCCTGCTCGCAGTGGTCGACGAGCTCGATCGCAAGCGGCACGAGTTCACGCATGACATCGCTCACCCGCGGCAGATCGTCACAGACCAGCTGGCGAAGAAGATCATGCCCAGGCTCGATGCCGCTGCCGGAACCATCGCGGCGATCAGCGGCACCGTGCTGCTCGCAGGCGGCGTGGTCGGGTACGCCCTCTACCGGCGCAACAACACGTGGAGCCGGCGACTCCTCGCTCGTCTGCCCAGGCCCCAGAAGAAGCCCTCGTTCTGGGGTGACGTGTTCAGCCGCTCCGCGAAGGCGCTGCTCACCTTCGGCCTCGTGCAGGGCCTCAAGTACGCCATCCGCGAAGGCGCAAGGAGAGCAAACACCGGCATTCCCCAGCAGTGAGCTCGCAAAACAAAACCCCCGGAGACCTTTCGGCTTCCGGGGGCTTCGTTTCCTGCGAGGAGTAGGGGATTTGAACCCCTGACCTTCGGCGTGACAGGCCGACGTTCTAACCAGCTGAACTAACTCCCCCTATGTGTGCTGCACCTGCGGTCCTACAACTGCACCAGCTTAGGCGGAACAGGTTTCGAACCTGTGACCCTCGCCGTGTAAAGGCGACGCTCTACCGCTGAGCTATCCGCCCAGACGCCCGCGCAAACGGTGAGAGCTGATACGGATTTCGGCGAAAAGTGTCAACACCTTCGTTTGCCGACGCTCACTTTCCTGTCAGCCTGACGGCGTACGTTCCTTCGCTATCTTCTGCACCGGGTTTCGTCGAGAGGCACTGCGCGTGAGCGATAAGAAAACTGGCACGGAGTCCACGCTGCTGGGCCTGCCCGAGGTGGGCAACAGCTCTACTCAGGTGATCGACTCGCCTGTGCCCAGTGAGCCCACCACCCCTGGTTCGAACACGGCCCCGGTGACCGATCAGACCACCGCGCCGTCGTTGCCGCCAGTGCTCGCCCCCCCGCGCACCAAGACCGCCGGAGCCATGCGCGGCGCCGTGCCCAGAGAGGAAGTCACCCAGCGCAGGCCCAGCCGCGTCGCGCAGGCAGTATCGCAAGAGGGGGCGACCGTTCCCGGCTTCACCAAACTTTCGCCTGAGAAGGAGCCCTTCGAATGGACCATGCCGAAGGTGGCGGGGCTCTCGGGCACGGTGGGGCTGCTGGTCATTCTTATCTGGGTCTTCTGGCCGTCCGGCGAGAAGCGCGTGCGTCCCGTGGTGGCCCATTCCGAGCCGGTGGTCGCAGCGCAGGTGATGGCGACGCCCAAAGCGAAACCCGCACGGCCGGTGGCGCCCGTGGTGATGGCGCCCAGCAAGCCCGTCTTCAAGCTCGATGTCAGGGCGAACGTGATCGACCCCTTCGGCGTGCACCTGCCCGATCTCGAGCTCGACCCCGCGCACAAGTACCGGCTGCGCATCGAACGCGACGACTCGAAGCTGGGCACGGCGCTCGCTCGCCTCGATGAAAAAGAAGGCTGGGGCATGATGAGGAAGATGGCCAGCCACGCGGTGCTGCAGTTCGGTGGGGCGGAGGCGCTGCGCATGCACTGCGAGCCCGGCTCCACGTTTCAGGAAGGTCAGACTTTCCCGCTCGAGCTGGTCGATCTGGCCACCAGGAAGAAGAGCACCCTCGCGCTGAACCCTGCCGCGCACTGCTGGGACTTCGAGGTCGCGCGCGTGATGGAGCTGGGCGAAGGCGTGAAGAGACGGGTGCGCGTGCCCACCGACGCGAAGCTCGAGCTGGGTGAGAAGGTGCAACTGCGCGTGGCCTACGTGCTGGAGGCGCTGGGCGAAAAGAAGGCGTGGCGCACCGGCGTGTTGTCACCCGGGCAGAGCGTGCTCGCCGAGGGCAGGCTCGCCCGCTTCGCGATCCTCGATCCCTACGCGGGCGACAACGAAGGAGAGCTTTCGCTGGAGCTCTTAGCGGGCGACACCGAGAGCTCCGGGTTGGTCACGCCGACCGCAGCGCCAGGCGCCGAGTTCGTTCCCGCAGCCAAGTGACGCGAACACCTTTGATCCGGAAAACAGGCCGTAACTCATGATCGACTACGATCCGCACAAGTGGCGCACGACGTTCTTCGCCGTCAAAGGCTCGATGATCAAAGTGATCGCGTTCAGATCACTTTTCGTCACGCTGGGGTCTTTCCTGCTCGTCTACCTCGACCTCTACGTCGTGAAGTTCGAGGTGCCCAACGCCTCGATCGTTCACAGCATGGTCGGTACCTCGTTGGGTCTGCTGCTCGTCTTCCGCACCAACCAGTCATACGACCGCTGGTGGGAAGGCCGGAAACT
>JAYTAT010000219.1:0-5008 GCA_043737315.1 Archangium sp. | reverse complement strand
GCGCCTGTGTCCACGCTTCGGGCGTGATGATCGTCAGCTCACGAGGCGCTGAAATGTTCGACCGACCGGCCGCAAACTCGGAGGCGACGAACTCACCTGTGATCAGCCGCTTCATCGAAGGGGTGATGGGTACCACACTTCATCTTCACTCGTTGATGAAGACGACCTGCGACCCGCTGTCCGAGTTGATGTTTCGCGAGCCCGGATTGCCCGAGACGTTGACCACGGAGTCGCCCGACGCGTCGACCTCGATCGAGCTGCGCGCGCTCACGTTCACCAGCGACTGGCCCGACGCGTCGACCTTCACCTCGATGGCGTCAAGACCGGCCGTGTTGATGGCCGAACGGCTCCGGCTCTCGATGCGCAGTTCAGTCACGTCACCCCGAGCGTCGACCCGGCTCTCACCGGAGGCCTCGACGACCATCTTCTGCGTTCGCATGCGCGAGACCGAGACGATGCTGTTGTCTTTGACGATGAGGCGAAACTCGTCAGGCTGGGTCGCATCGGCGCTCACTTGCGCCCCATTTTTTACCTCGAGTCTCTCCAGCCGCTCAGTGAAGACCTCGACGAACACGGTGCCCGTCGGCCGCAGTCGGTTCGACGTCTCGTTAATCTTCAAAGTCTGACCGTCGACGTCGGTGACGTAAAATGAATTGAGGTTCTCGTCGGTGGTGACGGTGACCCGGCGCGGCCCCTGGCTGATCGTCACCTGAACTCCGCCCTGAACTTCGATGCGGGAGAAGGCCGTCACCGTGCGCTCCTGCGTCACGATGAGTCCGTTTCCGTCTTCCGACATGCATGATGATCCGAGCGCCAATACGCACGCGCAGATCAGTCCCGACCGATTGAGGGGCAACATACGACCTCCGATGAGATGTCCGCGGCTGCAGGTTGCAAGAGCGGAGCCCCTGCACGCCCGTGGTTTGCCCTCAGTAGACGCGGAGCAGCTTCGCTCGGAACTCGTAGCCGAAGCCTTGCGTCGCTCCGGGGATGAGCTTGGTGAGCGGCACGCCCATCAGGCCACTTTCCGGCAGGTACGTCATCGTCTTGTCGAGCGGGGTCGCGCCCGGCCAGCCTTCGATCTCCCAGACGCTGCGCAGCTCACTGGTGCGAAATGCATCTTCCGGGGGAGCGCCTGCCTTGGCGATGCTCAGCGGCCACGCATCGAGCACGAACTGGTCGAACGATGGATCGACCGAGGCCTTGATGATGGTGGTCTTCGACTCGTTGCTCTTCGACTGGCGGAACTCGAGCGTCAGCGTGAGCAGCGGCTTGTTGTGCGTCAGGTCGGACCACATCTCGGTGGCCTGCGCGAGTGCACGCATCGCCTGCTGTTCGGGGTGTTGGGCGAGCTTCTCTGACAGCCGCGGCGCCTGGCCAGGCGGGCCCAGCTTCGGGTCGCCGCCTTTGCCGTAGCTCTCCACCGCGCTCGAGTAGCGCTGCGCGAGAATCTTTCCGGCGAGTTCCCCCGAGGCGCGCACGCCCCGTTCCTTCGCGAGCCTGGTCAACCCCGTCTTACCGGCATCTCGGAGCGCCATCAGGTACGGGTGGGGCAGGCCATTCTGTGCGCGGGCATCGGCGAGCTGATCTTCAGCCCAGCCTGTCACGCGCGCTTTCACGAGCTGTTTCTCTTTCGCGGCGATGACGTCCTTGTCGAAGCGCGGATCGTCGGGGTGAATGGTTTCACCACGCGAGGGATCGACGGCGATGGTGCCGCGGTCCCACAGCGTCGGCAGGGTGGGCGTCAGCGTCAGGGGTGCGCGGGGTGCGTCAGCGCGGGGCACGTCACTGCTGGGACCCGCAGAGGCCGTGGGCGCGTCGCTCGCTGCGGTCGGCTTCTTCGTGGGTTCACGCTCGGCGGTTTTTGGGAGCGTCTTCTTCACGGCCGGCGCGGGCTCTGGCTTCTTCGCTTCGGGCGGCGTCGGCTCGGGCGGCGGCGGCTCGGGCTTGGGTTCTTCGAACCAGATTTCACCCGGCCGGGTGGTCGGGGCGATGGGTGCCTGGGTGGCGTTGACCACCATCCACCCGCCGAAGACGAGGTGCAGCACCACGGACGCCGCGACCCCGAGCCTCATGCTGGAGCGCGAAAGCCAGTGGTAGGCACGACCTGCACCGTTCATCCGCTCAGGTGATGTCACAGGATCGGCCCGCGCACCTTCTCTGGATGGTGTTTGAGGGTCTCCCGTTTGGTCAGGCCACTGAGCACGTCCTGATGCGCCCGAACGAAAGCGGGCACTTCGGCTTCGTGGAACCGTGCCTCCACCAGGCCTCTCGACTGCTCCCGGGGGGGACGGTAGTGCTCTGCGACATGGAGCACGCCCTTCGGGAAGACATCGTTCGCCACTGCCGCCTTTTGCACCAGCGCGGCTATCTGGCGGCGAACGACGGCAACGTCTCGGTGCGCCTCGACGCGAAGCGGCTGCTGGTCACCCCATCGGGCGTGCACAAGGGCTTCCTCGAGCCCGACGACCTCGTGGTGGTCGACCTGCAAGGCAACAAGCTCAGCGGCAAGGGCCAACCCACCGGTGAACTCTCGCTTCACCTGCGTGCGCTCGCGCAGCGGCCCGACATGTCTGCCGTGGTGCATGCGCATCCACCCGTGGCCATCGCCATGTCGCTCACGAAGAAGCGGCTCGATGGCATTCTCCCCGAGGTGACGCTTTCGCTCGGCAAGCTGCAGGTCGTGCCGTACGCCCGGCCGCTCTCTACCCAGCTCGCGCGAAACGCCGCTCACGCGCTGCGTGACTTCAACGCGGTGATCCTCGAGCGTCATGGCACGGTCGCGCTGGGCCGCAGCGTCGCGGAAGCGTACGGAATGACCGAACGGGTCGAGCACGCCGCGCAGGTGTTGTGGTCGGCCTATGCGGTGAGCACCCCCAGGCCCGTGCCGGCGAAGGAACACCGCGCGCTGCTGCGCATGTACGATGAGAGCCGATGACCCCGCTCGCGTGGCATGACGGTGCACTGCTGATGATCGATCAACGGCTGCTTCCAGCCGAGCTTGTCTGGGTCACCTGCACCCATTCGATCGAGGTCGTCACCCGCATCAAGAACATGACCATTCGGGGTGCGCCCGCGATTGGCCTCGCCGCCGCGTACGGCATGGTGCTCGCTTCACAGGAGGCCGATGGGCAGTCGCTGACGGGCCACGCGCGCCTCGCCTTCTTGAAGAAGACCCGCGCCGAGCTCGCGGCCACCCGCCCCACCGCCGTGAATCTGGTCTGGGCGCTCGAACGGTGTGACCTCGAGGCCGATACGGGCGGGCTATTGGCCATCGCACAGAAGCTCCACGCCGATGACGCCGAAGGCAATCGCCGCATCGGGGAAGACGGCGCTGAGCTCATCATGCCGGGCATGGGCATTCTCACGCACTGCAACGCAGGCGCGCTCGCCACCGGTGGTTGGGGCACGGGCCTCGCACCACTCTTCGTCGCGCACGAACGCGGCATTCCGTTTCACGTCTTCGTCGACGAGACGAGGCCCCGGCTTCAGGGCGCGCGATTGACGGCGTGGGAGCTCGCGGAGGCTCGCATTCCGCACACGCTCATCTGCGACAACATGGCCCCTTCGTTGATGCGTGCGGGCAAGATTCAGCTCTGTCTCACGGGCGCCGATCGCATCGCGGCCAACGGAGACGTCGCCAACAAGATCGGCACCTACGGGGTGGCGATCGCTGCGCGTCATCACAAGCTGGTGATGGTGGTGGCGGCTCCGCGTTCGACCTTCGACTTGAGCCTCGCCACCGGCGCACACATTCCCATCGAGGAGCGCGCGCAAGACGAGATCACCCGCTGGGGTGACGAGCGCATCTGCCCGGCAGAGACCATCGCCTTCAACCCGTCGTTCGACGTGACCCCAGCTCAGCTGGTGACCACCATCCTCACCGACTGCGGCGTGATTTCCCCGGTCAACGAAGAACGCATCACCGCGGTGCTCACGCGCCCTCGCTGAGCACGCCAGCCTCTTCGCTTCGATGATGCCCATCTCAGAAGAGACGGCCGATGAGCGGCTTCAATTTCTCGCGCGTCGAAGTGGAAATCTTCGACTTGTCCGTCCACAGCCCCAGGTCGAGCGCGTGCTGGCAGCTGCAGTCGCCCGTGCAGCGCTCTGCCACCAGGGTCACCGCCTTGCGCAGGGTCTTCAGCGCGAGCGCCGTGGCTGCTTCGAGGTTGCCGACGATCTCTTTGAGCAGCTCGTGTTGATCGAGCTTCGCCGGGTGCGGTCGCCAGCAGTCGTAGTCGGTCGGCAGTGACAGGTACGCGCAGCAGAACTCAGCTTCGCGGGCCAGCTTCGCTTCGGGCATCGCCGTCATGCCGATGAGGTGGGCGCCCCAGCTGCGGTGAAGCTCGCTCTCGGCGCGGGTGGAAAACTGAGGCCCTTCCATCACCACCAGCGTGCCGCCGTCGTGCACCCTGGCGTCGGTGGTGCGCGCGCACTCGAGCAGGATTTCGCGCAGCGTCGAGCAGAACGGGTTGGCCAACTCGGCGTGCACGGCGAACTCGTCGAAGAACGTCGATGGCCTTCGGAACGTCTTGTCGATCAGCTGATCAGGCACCACGAGATCGCGCGGTGCGATCTCTTCGCGCAGGCTGCCCACCGCGGTGCTGCACAGCAGGTGCGTCACGCCGAGCGTCTTGAGCGCGAAGAGGTTGGCGCGGTACGGCACGTGCGTGGGGCTGTGCACGTGACCTGGACCATGGCGGGCGAGCAGCGCCACTGGCACGCCGTTCAACTCACCGGTGACGACTGGGCCGGAAGGCGTGCCGAAGGGCGTGTCGAGCGAGTGCTCCTGGCCGTGCGTCAGTTGACCCAACGCCTGGCCCAGCCCGCTGCCGCCGATGATGCCGACCCGTTGAAAAGCCATCAGTAGCGCACCAGGGCCTTCGAGGTGGGGCCCAGGCGTTTGCCGCCGTCGAGGAAACCCAGCTCGATGACGAACTGGTACCCCACCACCACGGCCCCCTGGCGGCCCACGAGCTTCGCCGTCGCGTCAGCGGTGCCGCCGGTG